>JAZKBU010000005.1:0-186724 GCA_040388375.1 Bacteroidota bacterium
AAAGGTAAACAAGGTCGTTTCCGTCAAAACTTATTAGGTAAACGTGTGGATTATTCAGGTCGTTCGGTAATTGTGGTTGGACCTCAATTAAAATTACACGAATGTGGTATTCCTAAAAACATGGCTGCTGAGTTGTTTAAACCATTTATCATTCGTAAATTACTAGAGCGTGGTATTGTAAAAACAGTAAAATCTGCTAAGAAATTAGTGGATAGAAAAGAGCCGGTAATCTGGGATATTTTAGAGAATATTTTAAAAGGACATCCTATTTTATTAAACCGTGCTCCTACACTACATAGATTAGGTATTCAAGCTTTCCAACCAAAATTAATTGAAGGAAAAGCTATCCAGTTACATCCATTAGTTTGTACTGGTTTTAATGCGGATTTTGACGGGGATCAAATGGCGGTACACGTACCACTAGGTAACGCTGCTATTTTAGAAGCTCAGTTATTGATGCTTGCTCCTCACAATATCTTAAACCCTGCTAATGGTGCTCCAATTGCTGTACCTTCTCAGGACATGGTGTTGGGATTATATTACATCACTAAAGGACGTAAAAATTCAGATGTTCACCCTATTAAAGGTGAAGGTCTTAGATTCTACTCTCCTGAAGAAGCTATTATAGCTTACAATGAACGTAAAGTTGATTTACATGCTTTTGTTAAATGTAATGTTATACTTAAAGAAGGTGATGATTTAGTTAAGCAAACTATTGAAACTACTGTTGGTAGAATATTATTCAACCAAGTAGTTCCAGCTGATTACGGTTATATCAATGAATTATTAACTAAGAAAAACTTAAGAGATATCATTGGTTCTGTTATTGCAGAATGTGGTATGGATAAGTGTGCTAAATTCTTGGATGATATTAAAGATATCGGATATCACTTTGCATTTAAAGGTGGTTTATCATTTAACTTAAGTTATGTGATGATACCTGATGAGAAAGAGAAATTCGTAAAACAGGCACAAGCAGAAGTAGAAGAAATATGGAGTAACTACGAACAAGGTTTTATTACCAATAACGAACGTTATAATCAGGTAATTGATATCTGGACGCGTATTAACTCACGTTTAGCTGATACTTTATTAACTCAGTTGAAAAACGATAACCAAGGATTTAACCCTATCTATATGATGTTGGATTCTGGAGCCCGTGGTTCTAAAGAGCAAATTCGTCAGTTAGGTGGTATGAGGGGATTGATGGCGAAACCACAAAAGAATTTAAGTGGTGGAACCGGAGAGATTATCGAGAATCCAATTCTTTCTAACTTTAAAGAAGGTTTATCAGTTATTGAGTACTTTATTTCAACCCACGGTGCACGTAAAGGTTTAGCGGATACAGCTTTAAAAACTGCGGATGCTGGTTACTTAACACGTAGGTTACATGATGTGGCTCAAGATATTGTTATCAATGAAGAAGATTGTGGTACCTTACGTGGTATTCCAATCAGTGCTTTAAAAGATAACGAAGAGGAAGTTGAAAGTTTATACGAACGTATATTAGGAAGAACTAGTTTGCATGATGTATTTGATCCATTAAATGGTGAATTATATGTAAGTGCAGGTGAGCAAATAATAGAGAAAATAGCTGTTAAAATAGCTGCCAGCCCAATTGAAATAGTTGAGATTCGCTCTGCATTAACTTGCGAAACTCAATTAGGTATTTGTGCTAAATGTTATGGCAGAAATCTATCTACCGGCCGTATGGCTCAAAGAGGTGACTCTGTGGGTGTAATTGCAGCTCAGTCAATTGGTGAGCCGGGTACACAGTTAACGTTACGTACTTTCCACGTGGGTGGTACGGCTTCAAACATTGCTAATGAAAGCCAGATGAACGCTAAGTTTGCCGGTATATTAGAGTTTGAAGAAATCCGTACCGTTGAAATGGAAGTAGAAAGCGGTAAAGTTGATACTGTTTTAGGACGCCAGGGTGAGATTAGAATTTTAGATGAAGTAACACGTAATCCAATTATTACAGTTAACATTCCTTATGGTGCACATTTGTTTGTTAAAAACGGACAAAAAATAAACAAAGGTGAGGTTATCTGTTCATGGGATCCATACAATGCGGTAATCCTTTCAGAGTTTGCAGGTAAACTTCAATTCGAAAGTATTATTGAAAACATTACTTTTAAAGAAGAAAGTGATGAGCAAACAGGTCACAAGGAAAAAGTAATTATCGATTCGAAAGATAAAACCAAAACACCTTCAATTATTGTAACTGATAAAAAAGGAAATCCTTTAAAAGAGTACAATTTACCTGTGGGTGCACACATTATTGTTGACGATAAGAAAACAATTAATGCAGGTGATATTTTAGTGAAAATTCCTCGTGTAGCTAGTAAAACACGCGATATCACGGGAGGTTTACCTCGTGTTACTGAGTTGTTCGAAGCACGTAACCCAAGTAATCCTGCTGTAGTAACTGAGATTGATGGTGTTGTAAGCTTTGGTGGTATTAAACGTGGTAACAGAGAAATAATGGTAACTACACGTGACGGTGAGAGCCGCAAGTACATGGTGCCATTGTCTAAACATATCTTAGTTCAGGAAAACGATTTCGTAAAAGCAGGCTCTCAATTATCTGATGGGTCAATAAGCCCTCAGGATATTTTAAGAATTGAAGGTCCTTTAGCTGTACAACGTTATATCTTAAATGGTATCCAAGAGGTATATCGTTTACAAGGGGTAAAAATTTCAGATAAGCATATTGAAATTATTGTACGCCAAATGATGCAAAAACTAGAAGTAGTTGATGCAGGTGATACATTATTCCTAGAAGGCGAAGTAGTTGACAGATTTAAATTTAAGAAAACTAACGACTGGATTTATGATAAGAAAGTAGTAACCGAACCAGGTGATTCTGCTAACTATAAAGCTGGTCAGATTATCAGTGTTCGTAAATTACGTGATGAAAACTCTCAATTGAAACGTAAAGATTTACGCACGGTTGAAGTTCGTGATGCGGAATCAGCAACAGCTGTTCAGGTTATCATGGGTATCACTAAATCATCATTAGGAACACAAAGCTTTATGAGTGCTGCATCATTCCAGGAAACAACAAAAGTATTGAATGAAGCTGCTATCAATGGTAAAGTAGATAGAATGTTAGGATTGAAAGAAAACGTTATCGTTGGACACTTAATTCCTGCAGGTACCGGTATTCGTGATTACGAAAAACTAGTAGTAGGAAGCAGAGAAGAATACGAAGCATTACTTTCATCAAAAGATGACGAATAGATATATTCTATAACTAATAAATAAAAGCTACTTAGAAGTAATTCTAGGTAGCTTTTTTGTTACATTGCCGTTTGAGAATGGATAATTGTTTTGAACAATTTGATTTAAACAATACAATATGCGAAAAAGAGTAATACTTTTTATTGTAATAGTGCTTGGCATTTTTCATTTGCCAAAAGCATTAGGTCAAAAAAATGCCAAGGTTGACAGTTTACTAAACGAACTTAAAAAAACGCAGCCAGATACCTTAAAAATTAAAGTATTAAATGGTTTAGCCAAAGCCTTAAGAAATACAGAAACAGCAAAGGCTTTGGAGTATGGAACGCAAGCCAATAAATTAGCTATGGAGCAAAACTATGCTTCAGGAGTTGCTTATTCATCGGATATTTTAGGGGTTATTAGTTTGCATTTTGGCGATAGCAAAAAAGCTTTATACTATCATTTTATAGCGCTACAAATTTTTAAAAAACTGCAAGACTTAAAAGGAGAATCGTTTGCCTTGAATAATATAGGTGCAGTGTATTCGCAGTTGAAAAATTATAAAAAGGCTGGTCAATACTACCAAATGTCGTTGAATATAAAAAAGCAATTAGGTCTTTTTAAAGAGGTAAGCAGTTCGCTGATTAACTTGGGTAATATTGAAATGAACAATAAAAATATTTCCAAGTGTATATCCTATTACTTGTTGGCTTTAAACAACTCCACTCAGTATAAAGATTCCAATAATATATCCATTGCCTTAATTAATTTAGGGGAGGCTTATATTGATATTAAAAATTATAGCAAAGCACTGTATTATTACAATCAGGCTTTACAATTAATTGAAAAAACAGGGGTTTTATTTCATAAAGCTCATTCGCGTTATGCCATTGGTAAAATATATAGCAATATGGGTAACTATGTATTGGCCGAAAGTGAATTAAGCAAAGCGTTAGTACTGGCTACACAAATTGGTTCCAAAACGCTTCGTTTAAATATTTACAGGTACTCTTATCAATTGTTTAAGAAACAAAACAATTTTGAAAAGGCATTACATTTTAATGAATTGTATCTGGCTTTAAATGATAGTTTGTACAATCAGGAAAATGCGGAAAATATAAACGAAATGCAAGCCCGTTTTGATTTGCAGCAAAAGGAAGAACAAATAAAGAATTTAAACAACGAGCGGGAAATTATTGAGGCCAATAAATCGAAAGAAATTTTAATCAAAAACTTTTTAATTATAGTAGTAGTTTTTATCTCTATCATTACTTTTATAACCATTCGAATTATTATTATAAAGCAAAGAACAAACAAGATTTTAACGGTAAAGAATGGACAGATTCAAACACAACAAACGGAGATAGAAAAAATTAATACTGAGTTGGAAACTTACAATAAGGAGCTAATGAAAGAGAATGTGTCAGCCCGGTATGAAATATTAAAATCTAAGATAAACCCACACTTTTTATTTAATAATTTAAGCACGCTTTCCTCGCTTATTATTTACGATCAAAAGCAGGCTTTATCTTTTGTAGCCAAGTTTGCCAAGCTATACCGTTCTATACTGGAGCTAAGCAATACACAAGTGATAAGCTTAAAAGAAGAGCTGGAAGTGGTAGATAGTTATTTGTATTTGTGTAAAATGAAATATACAGATAGCTTAACATTAAACATAGATAAGAAACTGCTGGTGATGGATTGTTTTATTCCGCCTTTCAGTATTCAGTTGTTGGTGGAGAATGCAGTAAAACATAATAATATTGATGTGAATAGTGTGATGATGATAGATGTTTATGCGGAAGAAGATTACATAGTAGTTAAAAATGTTTTTAACCCTAAAACTGACGAAGAAGCAAGCACCGGTTTGGGGCAAACAAATATTACCGAACGGTATAAGATAATTACTGATAAGTTGCCTTTATTTGAAAGCAAAGAAGGTTGGTATATAGCTAAAATTCCTTTTATTACTGATAGAGCTTAATATATGAAATGTGTAATAATAGAAGATGAGCCACATGTAGCCAAACATTTAAACTACCTGTTGTTGGAGTGCGATAAACAAATACAGGTTTTAACGATACTGTCAACCGTTATTGATTCGGTAACATGGTTAAGGGAGAATGAGGTTGATTTAATTTTTATGGATATTCAACTGCTGGATGGAAACAGCTTTGAAATATTTGATTATATACAAATTAATACACCTATTGTATTTACTACCTCGTATAACTCCTTTGCAGTTGAAGCTTTTAAGCAAAACAGCATTGCTTATTTATTAAAACCAATAGATATAGATGAGCTAAGGGTAGCACTTACTAAATATAAAAACTGGTTTGGTAAAAGCGAATCGTATAACAATTTAACCTTAATAGAATCAACTTACCAAAAGCGTTTACTTTTAAAAACTACTAATAATTTACATGCCTTAGATGTAACCGATATTGCATTTTTTTATGTTAAATACAAGCAGGTGTTTATAAAAGATAAAACAGGAAAAGCCTATCCGTTTGAAAACACTTTGGAGTTTATAGAAAAGAAACTGAACCCTGATTTTTTCTTTAGAATTAACAGGCAGTTTATTGTAAACCGGGACGCCATTAAAGAGATGTACAATGAAACAAGAGGACGTGTTAAAATTGTTACATCGCCTACTTTTCAAGAAGAAATGATTGTAAGCATTGATAGGGCTATTGAATTTAAAAAATGGCTAAATAATTAAAAACAGCACTTTCGGTAGTCATTTAAACACCTTCGGTAGTTTATTACTTTATAAAATAAAATTTGCTGATTGAAGTAGCTAAATTTCGTATAAAACAAAGTTTATATGAAAAAAACAATAAAACAATTAATACTTATTTTTTGTGTTTTAGGTCTTTTAAAAGAAACAAATGCGCAAAATTGGGGATTTGAAGCAACACCATCCACACCTCCTAATACTTGGACAATTGTTACTGGCACATGGGTTACGAACACGAATCCTACTTTTGTAAGAACTGGAACTCAATCAATGGGAATAACGGGACCAGTTACAACAGGTACTACAATCTATAATACATCTGCATCAGTAGTTGTGCCTACTAGTAGTACACACTTTTTAATTACTATGGCTTGGGCTAAAGCCAGTGATCCCAGCAATGGTGTTGGATATATAGGTTATAGAGGAACAACAACAGTATTGAATCCATCTACAGCTGCTGCCGGTCAACCGGCCAATATGAATAATACTTCATTTTCACGAATTATTTCTGTTTCAACAGCCACTGTGGCTGCAGGAAGTTATGGGCCGGCAATCAGGGCTTTTCAAACGGCTTCTGCTACTCCTGCCACAACTGTTTATACCGATGATTATATTGTTTATGCAAGTACCTCTAATATTCCTGATACAGTATCTCCTAATGTGGTTACTTCCCCCGTTGCATACATTGGGTCTCCTTTTGCAATAACATGGACAAATGGATTAGATACAGCTGCAAATTCCTCTGGAAGAAAAGGAGTAATTGTACTTAGAACTACAGGAAGTGTTACTACTGCTCCACTGCTCAATAACCAAGCTACTTATCATCCTAGTGGTGGTGTATTTGGTACTTCATCATTTACTCAAGCGGGTAATATTTGGCAAGTAGTGGGGGCAACAACAGATTCGAGTGTAACTTATTTAAATGATACAAGTGCAGTCTCTTCAACTACGTATACTTATGCTGTATTGAACTATGACTATGCACACAATTATAGTGATGCTGTTTTAGTAACGCCTACTCCCGGGCCTTTGATGACATATGTAAGTAGCAGTGTGAATAAGCTAACAGGAACTGTTCGTAATGGTGCAACATTTGTAATGAATAGATTTACCATTCAGACTACAGGCAATAATAGTCCCTTACGAGTTACTAAATTTAATTTATCTACATTAGGTAGCGCTAGCCCAACTACAGATATTTTACGAGCACGTATATTCAGTACAAAAGCATCAGGTGTTTTTGATTCAACAAGACTAGTAGGAACATTCAATTCACCTAATGGATCTTTTAGTATATCAGGAATTGATACCTTACTTCCCGGCTCCAATTTTTATTGGTTAGTTTATGATATACCTACTGGAGCAATCAACTGTAATGTTGTAGATGCGGTGAGTGATAGCATAATTATTTCTGGTACACTCTACATACCTTCTGTTATTCCTTCAACAGGAAATGTGGTTGTTAGTTCTCAATTAAATGGTATTTATACAATCAATCCTACCTTACCTGCAGGATGCGGAACTAATAATTTTATAAGTATTTTAAGTGCTGTAAATTATTTAAATGTTTATGGTGCATCCGGACCTGTAACTTTTAATGTTGCAGCGGGAAGTTCATACACGCATGCTCCCACCATATTAAGTACAACAGGTACCTTAACCGCACCAATAGTATTTCAAAAAAGCGGAACTGGTGCCAATCCAATTGTATATGGAGTTAATGGTGTAGGGACTGCCGATGGACTTATTGTATTAAATGGAGTTAATTATATAACTTTTGATGGAATTGATTTAGTTGACAGTATTTCAAATACGTCTGCATTAAGAATGGACTTTGGCTATTTAATAAGAAATGCAAGTGCCACAACAGGTTCATCAAATAACATTATTCGTAATTGTAAAATTATACTTAACAGAGCCACTACAACCAGCTTTGGTATTCTTCAATCAGCGAGTACTACCGGTGGTGGTGTAGCTGCTACTAGTTTAACAGGAGCTAACCACAATAACCGTTACGAAAATGTAAAAATTGAAAATACATATAAAGGAATTAGCTTAATAGGTACTGCAGGATTCCCTGACAGCAATTGCGTAGTAACGTCTGCAAATGGAGATACTACTATTGTTGGAGCTAATACCGCTAACGATATTGGAAACGGAACGGCATTGGTGTATGGAATTAATGCAGCCGATCAGAAAAATGTAGAGATATCAAAATGCTGGGTACGTAATTTAACCCATACCAGTACATCAACCATACAAGGTATATTTATTGATAACGGTTCTACTACGGTTGATTATGGAACAGCCAGGGTATGGGGAAATGTGGTTTATAATATTAACCGTATTACCAGCACTTCAGCAACAGGAACAGTTCATGGTATTCGTATAGATGCTTCTACTACTGCAAATGCTATAGTTTATAACAATGTAGTATATGCTGTTAGCAATACATCAACTGTTGCTACTGCTACAGCTAATCAAATGGTAAGAGGTATTTCGTTCGGAACAACTACAGGAACAGGAACAGCTTCATTTTTCTATAATTCAGTTTCTATTAATAGTTCAGGATTAAGCAATTCAACTGCTGCTTTCTGGAAAGGTGGTGCCGGTAATACTGTAGTAAGAAATAACATATTTTCAAATACATCACCTGCACAAACAGGTGTTTCAAAACATTATGCTTCGTATATAAGCGCAGGAACTATTGCAGCATCTAATAACGTTTATTGGGCTCCGGATGTTAATGGTTTTGTTGGATTTGCTACGACTGATAAAAGTTCGTTGGCTGCATTTGCAGCAGCACTTACTGCAACAAGCCCTGCTGATGGAAATGAGTTGGGTAGTGCCAATGCCAATCCTAGTTTTGCCAGTGCTTCCAATTTAACATTAGCAGGAACAACTCCTGCCGTTCAAAGTGGAGTATCAATTGTTTCACCAGTGGCTATTACAACTGATATTTTAGGTAATGCCAGAAGTACAAGCAGCGCAACAACTATTGGTGCTTATGAGTCGACACAAATTTTATTAGATAGTGCTGCACCGGTTATTACTAATGTAGTTATTGTCAATTCAGCTTCACCAACTGTAACAGCCAATATAAGCGATAATGGTAATTCAGTAAGTGCGGGCGATGTAAGGCTTTGGTACCGATTAGGAACAACAGGTGTATTTACTGCTATTGTACCTGATAGTATTCCAACAATAAACATGAATGGAACTTATAAATGGTCAACTTCATTGTCATCATTACCATCAGGTGTTTATCAGTTTTATATTGCAGCAAGAGATGTGGCCGGTTTGGGACTTAACATTGCTGTGAACCCAATTCAAGCGACTACTTTTTCAGGCTTTAGTACAAGCGATCCGGTAAACTATTTAAACAACCCAGATGCAGGTGTTACTACACGCTCGTTTACGAAGACGGCTACTATTTCAAGTGGAACTTATGCAGTAGGGGCTTCAAGTTTCCCTTATTTAAAACTAACCGATGTGGCTAATGCCGTAAACGCTGGTCAGATAACAGGTGATTTAATTTTTGAATTGCAAGCAAATTATGATGGTACAACAGGCGAAGTTTTCCCTATTACGTTTAATCCATTAAACACCATCGGTGGCAACTGGACGGTTACTATTCGCCCGGCAACAGGTGTAACAGGCAGAGAAACTTCGGGCTATCCGGCTTCGGCAGTGCCTATTATTAACTTTGACGGTGCTGATAGAATAGTATTGGACGGAAGACCAGGTGGAGTAGGAACAAGTAGCGAATGGACTATTAAAAGTAAACGTAGTACCGTATCAACCAATTCGCCATGCGTACAGTTTATAAACGGAGCACAAAGCGATAGTTTATTATACTTAAAATTAGAAAGTGGAAACACTACTACCACAAGTGGTACCGTTTTGTTTTCAACTACCAATGCATCGGCAGGTAATAGTTATAATGTAATTAGTAATTGTGAAATACGTGATAGAAGTGATTCTGTGGGAGCTCCGGCAGTAGCTATTTACAGTGCAGGTACAGCAGGATTTCCCAATGATAGTATACGTATTTTAAATAACAATATTTTTAACTGGATAACTTCAGGTATTCAATCAACAGCAACAGGTAATGGAGCAGGATGGAAAATAAGCAATAACCATTTTTATATGACCACTGCACAAACCACGGCTCAAACAGCTATCCGCTTTTTAAATGCATCGGTAAAAAATATAATCGAAAACAATTTTATAGGAGGCTCTGCTGTTAATGCAGGTGGTACAGCTTGGACTAATTCAGGTAGTATTGCATGGCGTGGCATTGTAGCCAATACCAGCCAAACAGATTCATCGTTTATACGTAACAATACCATTCAGAATATAGCTTTAACGGGAACAAGTACTGGAACCTATGGAGGTATAGAATTGACAGGTGGTTTAAATAGTGTAAACAATAACATTATAGGAAGCACTTCTGTTGCCAATAGTATTCAAAGCTCAATGTTAGGTACACACATATCGTTATGGAGTAATGGAACCACCAATGTTCCTAACTTTTATAATAACACGGTTGCCAATATTACATCAACAGGTAATACAACTGCGGTTGGTCATAACGGTATCAGGATTACTTCATCAGTTACAGCAGGTACTTTAACCATTAAAGGCAATACCATTTTTGGTTTATCAGCAGCCAATCCTACAGCATCTATCAGTACAGCATCGTTAGTAGGTATTTTAACATTAAGTCCTTCCACTTTACAAACCATTGCCAATAATGTAGTGTATGATTTAACTACATCAGGCGGGCCAACTAACAATGCCACAACGGCTATTGGTATTAATATAGACGATGCTGCTTCGGTAGGAAACATTTCTGCCAACAGGGTATATAATATTAAGAATATAAGTACCCATTTAGGTGCCAAAGTATTTGGTATTAATTTAACCAATGGTGGTACCTGGACGGTAGCCAATAATATGGTGTCATTAGGAAGCGATGTGGTAAACGATATTATTATAGTAGGTATTAACGATAGTATTACCGGTGCACTTAACTTATACAATAACTCTGTTTTAATTAGTGGTGTAAACGGGACGGCTGTTGATACCAGTTCAGCATACAGAAGATTCAGAACCTCTAACGTAAACAGCAGAAACAATATATTCGGTAATATAAGAACAAGTGCCAGTATAAATTACGCATCGGCTATTTATACTGCCACACCAGCTACTACTTACAAAGCCAATTACAATGCCTTGTATACCAACAGCAGCCAAATTGGTTTATGGTTGGGCGTAAGCAGAGATTTTTTAGATTGGAAAACAGTTACCCTGCACGATAGTAATTCCGTTAACTTACCAACAGCTTTTGTAGCCAATACTAATTTGCATTTAACAAGCCCGACCATTGGAGATGTAACTTTTGCAGGCAGACCAATAGCAGGTGTTACAACAGATTTTGACGGAGAGCCAAGAGACTTAGCTAAGCCATATATGGGTGCAGATGAAAACGTAAGCTCACCGCTTCCTGTAAAACTGGTTTTGTTTACTGCTAAAAAAGTAAATAACGATGTAGTAGTAGAATGGTCAACTTCGTCAGAAATAAATACCAACTTATTTGTGGTGGAAGCTTCGCATAATGGTAAAGACTTTTTTAAAGTAGCTACTGTAAAAGCTATGGGTAACTCAAGCAGCTTAGTAAACTATAGAAGCATGCATACCAACGCAAAACAAGCCATGGGTAATATAGCTTATTACAGATTGCTGGCTATTGATAACGATCAGTTCACAGAAACATCAAACACTGTAAAAGTTGTTTTTGATGAAGCACAAGCAAGCATAGAATTGTACCCTAATCCGTTTACCGATGTAATACATATAAACTTTACCAATAGTACCAGTGAAGTTGTTAATGTAACTATAACAGATATAAATGGAAAGCAAATAATGGCTGAAAATTATAACCTGAAATCAGCAAAAGAAAATGTAGAGATAAAAAATTTAACCAACCTGAAAGCAGGAATTTATTTTGTACAGGTTACTACAGGCACTGAAACTAAAACAGTGAAAATGGTTAAATAAAATTTAGTGTTTGGTGCATATAAAAGCTATCCGGTTTTAGTCCCGGATAGCTTTTTGTGCTTTATTAATAGGTTAAATAGTACATTGATTTAAAATTTTACACATACCCACAAATCAAAAATCAAATATTTATACTGTAAATCATATATTTGATTTTCAATATAATTTATAGCGCATGAAAAAAATTACTTTACTATTCGTATTATTTTTATTACAAGCAACGTATTTAATTGCACAAACAAATTACACCCTTACATTTACTTCCAATGGGGGTAATCCGGGTTCGCTTAATATCGATAACGATAATATTGTTACCGGTTGGACAAGTGTTTTAACAGCACCATTAAATGCCAATCAATGGTCGGCACCGGTGGCTTTACCATTTGCTTTTGATTATTATGGCCATGCCGTAACCTCGTTTAAAGCAAGTGCCAACGGCTTACTTACCTTTAATACAGCAAGTACTTTATTACCCAATAACAATGAAAACCTGCCAAGCGCAGCCATACCCGATTCAACCATAGCTTGCTTTTGGGATGCTTTTACCAACTTACCTCCAACGGGTGGCGATGACTCTATCGTATCACGCGTGTGGGGCACCGCACCCAACAGACAATTCTGGATTAAATGGGTATCGTTTGAAATGGGTTCACCTGCATTAACCAGCGGTGCTACTTTTAGTTGTGTATTAGAAGAAGGTACCAATAAAATTTATTTAGTAGAGGGTTTTGCAGGAGCAACACCAACGCTTTCAAGCACGGTAGGTTTACAACTGAATGCAGGTAAAAGTTTACAGGATGGAAACAGGTTCAGACCACAATCGGTTAATTCATCGCAAACAGCGGCCGATAATGATTACTATACATTTACTCCTTTTTTAGAAGCTAATATGGCTTATGTGGGTTCAACTGCAGAGCAACCCATTGTTAATTTTGTTTCAAGAAACAATAGCAACGAAGCCATAGTACGTGTTGCCATACAAGCCAGTGGCGAATTATCGCCCATTAATGCAACCGACTTTAGTTTTAGTACCAATGGTACAACCAATGTAACGGATATTACCAATACCCGTTTGTTTTACACAGGAGCCGATAGTACGTTTAATACAAAAACGCAATTTGGTTCTACGGTAAATACGCCTACAGGTATATTTAATATTACAGGCTCACAAGCATTAACAAAAGGAACCAATTATTTTTGGTTAACCTATAGCATAAGCAATGTGGCATCAAGCGGAAATGTTATAGATGCAGAGCTGGTACAAATGACAGTGGGCGGTAATGTACACACACCTACCGTTTCTGCACCTAGCGGAAACAGAAGTATTAATATTGGTTTATCAGGATTGGTTACTGTAGGTAGCGGTTCAACGTATACTTATTTAAGCGATGTGTTTAAAGATATAAACGCAAATGGTTTGGTGGGTAATTTAGTGTTAAGCATTACTTCTGACATGGATGATACTGCACAAGTAGTTTTAAATTATAATTCAGGAGCCGATTATAAAATTAGTATTGTGCCGTCAGCTGATGTGTTAAGAAATATTACATCGCGCTTTACCTCATCATACATTACGCTTGACGGAACTGAGAATTTTGTAATAGATGGCAAAGGTCCGGTTAGCGGAACAGGTAAGTATTTACGCTTTGTAAACAGAACAGATTCTGGTGCCACATTTACTTTTATAAACGGAAGCAGGTTTGATACCATACGCAATTGTATTATAGAAGGAGCATGTACTTCACCGCTAAGAGGTGTTATTACATTAGCAAACAGTACCAACGTTTCTACAGGTATTAGAGATTTATTGTTTGACAATAACGATATAAGAGATATAAGCGATTCAATGAAAATTCCTGCTAATTTAATTTATTCAGCAAGCACATCAACCACCTTATTAAATAGCGATATTACTATTTCAAACAACAACCTGTTTAATTTTAGAAGAGCAGGTATTTTAGTAAGCAATACAGGTAACGCAGGCAATTGGAATATACTAAACAATAGTTTTTATTACAATGCACCTATTGCACCAAGTGGAGGCGATATAGTGCCTATTATTTTAGTGCCGGGCCAAGCAGGAGAAAACAACTTAATAAGCGGTAATTATATTGGCGGCCAGGCCCCTTTGTGTGGCGGAGCGCCATGGCTAAGTGCCAATGCAGTAAACTGGGTGGCTATGAATATAAATGCAGGTTTAGGTATAGGTACTTCTATACAAGGTAATACTATTCAGAACTTAAACATAACCACTACCGCTGGTATTGATTTTGTTGGTATTCGCTTAGAGTCAGGCAGAATGTTTGTAGGTACCTTAACGGGTAATACCATTGGGCATATAAGCAATGCCAATAGTATACAGAATGCGGCTAAGTTAACTTTGTGCATATATTCATACATAAGTAGTGCTGGAGATATGGTAATAGCCAATAATACTATTGCCAATATTACTGGAACCGGAACAGGAACCACTTCAGGTGTTAGAGGTATTAGTATACAGGGTGGTGCATCAACGGCTATTATTAACCAAAATACCATTTATAATTTAAACTCATCTACTCCCAACACCAATGCACAAACTGCGGCTGTACTGGGTATAGCTATTAATGGAAACGATGCAGATAATAATGTAATACGTAACAATACCATTTATAATATCAATGCAAACAATACCACAATAGCTACCGTATCGTCAGGTATGATTTACGATGGAGGGGGAGTAAACTCCATTATAGAAAACAACAAAATTTCAAGGGTAAATAATATATCAACAAGTACTACAGCAGCCATACATGGTTTATTGGTTTTAGGTAATATGAAAAACGGAACCATCCGTAACAATATGATTTCAATAAGCAATGGAACCAATACCAACGGAGTAATTATAAGAGGTATAACAGACAATGCTTCGGGTAATGTTTGCCAATATTTAAACAATAACGTTTTTGTTGGAGGTTCAGCAGCTTCAGGTGCCTTAAACTCTTATGCTTTTGAGCGCAGAAATACCGCTAACATAGGTATACGCAATAATATTTTTTACAACAAACGCACAGGCGGAACAGGCTTCCATGCAGCCATTGCAGCCGTTAATGCCTCGGCAGGTAATAACTGGAATCAAAACTCATCAGACTACAATTTATTGGTAGCAGCCAATGCTGCACAGATTGGTGTTTGGACAGCTTCGTTGCCACAAACATTTGCAAGCTGGCAAACAGTGGCATTGGGTGCCGACAGAAGAAGCTGGAGCGATAATACATTGAATATTCCTGCTACATTATTTGTAGATACTTTATCGGCCGATTTGCGTATAGATTCAACACTGGCAAGCTGCTGGTATGCCAAAGGAAAAGGTATAGCCTTGGCCAATGTATCAACCGATATTCACGGACAGGCTCGCCCTACTGCTATTATAGTAAATGTAAGCGATATTGGAGCCGATGCTTTTACTACCACTACTACACCACCGGCATTAACCCAAACAGGTAATATAGCCACCAACGATTCAACCGTACTAAGCTTTGCAGGCAGAGTATTAGGAAAAATATACTGGTTAGGAGGTACACAATATCCAAGTGCTATTAATGCAGCATATTATTCAACTATACCAAGCATTACTGCTTTGGGCGATCGCTTTAATACTTACTACAGCATTAGCCAAACAGGTACAGGTAATTTATTTGATGCCATGGTTCAGTTGGCTTTTGATTCAGCTATAACAGGTTCGGTAACTAATAATGCAAACATTCAAATGGCTTATGGTTCATCGCCTACCAACTGGACATTATTACCTACATCAACCGTAAATACAAGTAACAGTACCTATACTTCATCGTGGTTAACACAAACTACTTTTACCAATTTATATACAGGTACTTCATCAACCAATCCGTTACCGGTTAAGTTAAGCAGCTTTGCAGCACAGTATAATAAAAATGCTAAAACAGTACAGTTATATTGGAACACAGCGAGCGAAGTAAACAGCAACTATTTTGAAATACAACGCTCTGTAACAGGAACCGATTTTGAAAAAGCAGGACAGGTAAAAGCAGCCGGTAACAGCAATACCAATTTATCATATCTGTTTAACGATACTAAACTTCCGGTATCAAACAAAGTGTATTACAGGCTTAAAATGGTAGACCGCGATGGTTCATTTGCTTACTCAAAAACAGTGGAAGTAAGCTTGTTGGATAACAGCAGCGAAACACCTGTATTGGTAGCTTATCCTAACCCGGTTGTTACAGATTTAACTATTGAGTTAGCACCTTCTGTTACACCAATTGATGTAAAAGTATACAATATAGTAGGTGAGCTGGTAAGCCAAAAAAGTATAGCCGCTACTGCCAATACCCAATTGCAATCAATAGCTATTGAAGGCAATAAAGGAATGTACTTTGTGGTAGTAAATACTGGTACTCAATCACAAACCATAAAAGTGGTTAAACAATAATTGATTTAGCTATATTGGCGGCTTATTTTAATAAGCAATGAAGTATCTTTTTTTAGTAGTGTATGCTACCTTTTGTTTTACAGGAATATTTGCACAGTCAAACCGTAACAATAACGTTTTAAGCAATCAGCCTCGTTTTGTTCAGGACTCTTTAGATAGTTATATAGAAAGAGAAATGAAACGCTGGCAGGTGCCGGGTTTAGCCATAGCCATTGTTAAAAATGGAAAAGTAGTGGTGGCTAAAGGTTATGGTGTAAAGGAGTATGGCCGATCGGCCAAAGTAAATGAGTATACCTTATTTCAGATAGCCTCCAACAGCAAAGCCTTTACAGGTACTGCAGTGGCTTTACTCAACCAACAAAAACGTTTGTTGTTAGATGAAAAGGTAATACGTTATATGCCCGGTTTTAAGCTGTACGATGAAACAGCCACCCAATGGTGTACCGTGCGCGATTTACTTTGCCATAGAATAGGTTTGCAAACGTTTCAAGGCGATTTTTTAAACTGGGGGAGTAACTTAACCCGAAAAGAAATTATAGAGCACATGCAGCTTACCAAGCCCGTTTATCCGTTCAGGTATAAATATGGTTACTGCAATGCAGCCTTTATTACAGCAGGCGAGTTAGTGAAAGCCGTTACCGATACTAGTTGGGACGATTATATCCGTTATCATTTTTTTGAGCCATTGCAAATGAAACATACCAATAGCTTTTACAATGATTTAATGACCGATGACAACGCTTGTATTCCACATACACTCGTACAAGGTAAAATAGTAAAAATGCCTTTTACCAATATTGATAATATGGGAGCTTCGGCTTGTATAAATTCATGCGCAAGCGATATGGCCAATTGGTTGTTGTTTCAGTTGGATAGTGGCCGTTTCAATGGCAAACAAATAGTTCCTTTCTCCGTATTGGCCGAAACACGCAAATCAAACATGGTGGTGAACGATGTAAACTCAAAAGTATTTACAAGTAAACATTTCAGTACCTATGGTCTTGGCTGGAGTAGCTACGATTACGAGGGCAGGAGAGTATGGGAGCACAGTGGGGGAGCCAATGGTTTTGTGACCAAAACAGAGTTTATACCCGAAGAAAATTTGGGTGTGTTGGTATATACCAATACCGATGCTAACTCCTTATACGATGCATTGGTTAAGCAAGTATTGGAAGCATATTTAAATGTGCCTTACCGTAACTTAAGCGAAAAATATTTTATACCCACCAATGCCAATAACCAAAAAGAATGGTTAGCAACCGATAGCTTAAAAGCCGTAGTGGCTTTAAAAAATAAACCCAATATAGAGCTGGCTAAATTTACCGGTACTTATACCAATGCCTTTTATGGTACGGTGGAGGTGAAGTTGGAAAAAGGAAAAATGACTTTGCATTTCAGTCACCATCCAAACAATATAGGCAAGTTGGAATACTTAAACGATAATCAGTTTTTATGTACCTATAGCGATGTTACCTGTGGTATACAAACATTGTCATTTAAAATAGAGAATAACGAAGTAACAGGCATCACCGTAAAAGTAAACGATTTTATTGATTACCATTCTTACGAGTTTACCAAGGTGAAGTAAATAACATCAACAGGCTATTCAAGCAAAAAGGCTGTCTTCAAAAGGCAGTCTTTTTGTTTTGTGTTTATGCTATGCACCTGCTAGCATCTTTCGAGTGCGTGTTCACAAGGTGTTTCACCCTATTCAGTGCTGGTGTTTATATAGTTTTGAATTAAGTCCGCTCTGCATAAACAATATCATTTTTATGCCCATTTAAACGTTTTTCTTTTCAAAATGTAATTCAGGTAAAACAATCTTTACTTCAATTTTCTTGTCATCATCCGTCCAATATACAATGAAATTAACTTTGGCTTCTTTCAACTCAAAACCGTTTTTCTTTATTGTCGCCAATCTATCAAGAAAGCTTTTTGAGAACTTTAAAATTAGTTCTCCTCTATCGTTTTTGCATCCTTCATCGGAAACCATAATTAAATCTCCACTTGCCAATGAGTTTATTCGCCTCTGAACATATTCAAAGTACCCTAAATTTAAATCCTTGTGAGAAAGGTGCAGTGACAATCCACTTGGAGGTTGAAATATGTTATTATTTTCAATCTTAACTAATTCTGCGGTTTTTAATTTGTCAAGATAATCTCCATTCATATGAATAGTCAATCTTTGCTTTGCTCTTGTCATTGCAACATAAAGTTGTCGCTTTTTTCCATCTTCTCTTGCATCAAAGTTTTCAAGAAGCAAAAACACATTGTCAAACTCTTTACCTTTTGCTTTATGAATGGTTGAAACAAAAATTGTTTCCCCATTTGTACTGATAAAGTCTTCCAGTTTTGATTCCCGGATGAAAACTTCAAAGTCAGATTTGTATTTCTTCTTTATATTTGTTCCTTCAAAATCTTTAATTAAATTGTTACAGACTTCAAGTTTTGAACTTGACTTGTACTTGTCAATCAAATTTCTTTTTGCATCTCCCCAAATATCATCGCTGATAGTAAATACATTCTCATCTAATCTCAACTCATTCAAAAAGAAACGAACCTCTGCAAGGTTATACAAGCTAAAACCGTCATTGCTTTGAATCAATTTGGCTTGATGCCCGTTTTTGGTAAGAAGCCCTGCTACTTGAAAAGCTTCTTCGTTCTTATGTGTCAAAATACAAGTTGTTCCTGAAAGTCCAGTCGAAATTATGTCGTCAATTAATGGTGTAATAAGATTTCCGTTTTTGTAATGGATAATTCTAATTTCGCCATTGTCGTGCTGATTAGCTTCAATAGGAATTTCTTTAAGGCGATTGTCAATCGTCTTTAAAAACTGGTTAGTGAATGATACTAAATTGCTTTTGCTTCTGTAGTTTTTTATGAGTTCGTATTTAGTTGCATTTTTCTCTGTAATAAAACTCAATAGGTGTTTTGAATCTGCTCCGCGCCATTCGTAAATATTTTGGTCATCATCTCCAACTGCAATTACCCTCATTTCCTCATTCTTGTCCATCAGCACTTTTATTAATTCAAACTCTTCCTCGTCCATATCCTGTGCTTCGTCAATTACCAAAACTGTTTTTGTTATTCTACTGGTTTCAACCTCGTTGTTCTTTATTTTTTCTACTGTTGTTTTTATTATTGCATCTGCTCTATCAATTGTTCCTACTTTACCCAATAAGTCAAAGCAATAAGAGTGAAATGTTTTTATGTCAATGAAATTAGCGGCATTTCCAATTAATTCAATCAATCGCTTTTTAAATTCAGTTGCTGCTGCTCTTGAAAAAGTTACCATGAGTAACTGCTCATGTTTAACATCTTCCATCAAAAGCAATGAAGCTAATTTGTGAACCAAAACTTTTGTCTTTCCGCTTCCTGGTCCTGCTGCTACAACAATGTATCTTGATTTTTTATCATCAATAATTTTTCGCTGAACATCAGATAAAGAATCAAAAAGTTGTTTGTATTTCTGTGGCGTTATATTTCTTTTTATTTCAAACTCTCTATTGTCTTTGAAATATTTGCTTAAAAAGGAAGGGAAGTTTAATTGAAAATAGTCGTCAACAAATTTTAATGCACCTGAGTAATCGTCAATCATTTTCTTTGCATATTCACCAACAATGTGAATTTGCTGAACTTTGTGGTCATAATACTGGCTTAGTTTCTGATAGTCCTGTTCCTTATACTGAACTCTGTTGTTCTGTTCTAGCCTATCAATAGTGAGTTTGTTGTAAACTACAAGAAATCCGCCTTCAATTTTTATCGCTTCAATTCGTGATAGATAAAATAGACTATCTTCAATGTCCTCAATAGATGCCCTTACTTCAAACAATTGAACTTTCTTCCCAAATGCTTCTTGTAATTCAAGAACTGAAAATTCAACCAATACTTCTTCTTTTTCCGTTTCTCCTTCTTCAAGTATTGTATTGCTCTTATCATATAGATAGCCAACAATGAACTCGGCTAAAATGTGTCGTTTTTCTAATCTTGTCTTTAATTCTTCTTTGGGTTGGCAGCTAATTGCCACAATGTGATTCTTTGAATAATCTTTATTATGGCGTTTAATCCAATTTTTAATTGCCCAGAAGTTGATAAGGGTTTTTATTTTGCTTGGAGAAACATCCCTACATCCACTTTCTTCTGCTAGTTCGTTGAGCTCTTTAATGTGAAATGATTTTTCTTCCTCTTCAAACAATGGACAAAGAAAATTTTCTATTAGTCCGTAGTTTTGTGTAATTGCCAGAGAACGGTTTTTGTTTTCTCCCTTTTTTATGAATGCGGTTAAATCCTTTGCATCTGCCAATATTTTTTCATCTCTTAATAGATTGACAACTGAAATCACATTTTTGATATCAAGCCCTAAACTATCAGAGATATAATCAACCCTTGATTCTGCTTCGTCAGATTTTGACTGCTTTCTGCTCTTACTTGAAAATAGATTTTTGATAATTCTTGTTGCAGTCTCTTTTTGTTCCTCACTAAATTTTTGAGAATTCCTGATTTTATCAATTGCTTCTTGTGCTGTCTTTGATAAAATACTGTTTGCAAACACTCTTGGCATGTTTTGCTTTCGTTTTACATAACCAGCTTCTTCTAATGCAGCAATTGCAGTAGTAACCCTAGTTTCAATTTCATTCAAATTGTCATCCCAACCAGCTACCCGGGCAATTTCTAATGCAGATTTTTGAACACTTGACTTGAATTTAGTAATGAATTTTATTGCATTCCAAATCTGTTTTATCTCATGTAAGTTCAATTTGGTTTGATTCAACAGAATGAAATGTTTACTGAGGTCTTCCTCGTTAAATAGAACATAACAGTCGGCAGTAATATTTTCATCGCGCCCAGCTCTTCCTGCCTCCTGAACATAGTTTTCAAGGGAATCGGAAATTTCATAATGAATTACCATGCCAACATCTTTCTTGTCAACACCCATACCAAAGGCAGAAGTGGCAACCATGATTTGAACTTCACCGGCAATGAAAGCATTTTGGTTTTCTGTTTTTTCCTGACTTTCCATTTTACCATGAAAGGCCCTTGTATTAAATCCGTCATCCTTTAATCTCTCTGCAAGTTCCTTGGCTCGTTTGGTTCTTGAAACATAAATAATAGTGGGGCAATCTTTCTCCTCTATTAAATCGCGAACTGTATTATACTTCTCTTCATCGCCTCCTTTTTCAAAAACCCTGTATTGCAGATTGGTTCTTGAAGCTTTAGATGGAAATATTTCTAATTTAATACTTAACTTCTCTTTGAAGTACGCACAAATATCTTCAATAACTTTTTGTTTTGCCGTTGCAGTAAAACAAGAAACGGGAATTTGTTCGTCAAGATTTTTTTTATTCTGAAGGGATTTAATGAAATCACCAATATATAAATAATCAACTCTGAAATCTTGCCCCCATGAAGAGAAGCAGTGTGCTTCATCAATTACAAAACGTACAATTTTTCTACCTAAGAGTAATTTTTCAGTTGTCTTTGAGCGAAGTGATTCCGGAGAAATGTAAAGAATAGATGCCCTGCCATCTTGAATTCTTTCAATAGATTTTGCTCTTTCAATAGGGTCAAGTAACCCGTTTATTGTAACCGCTTCCGTGATTTGAATTTTTTCAAGGTTGTCTACTTGGTCCTTCATGAGAGATTGCAATGGTGAAATAACAACAGTCAGACCTTTTGCATTTTCACCCGCCATCAGTGCAGGGACTTGAAAAGTAATTGACTTGCCACCACCAGTCGGAAATACGGCCAATAAAGATTTGTTGTCAACTGCTGCCTGCACCGCACTTTCTTGCAATGGTTCTCCGGCATAAGTTCTGTAAACATCAAAGCCGAAGTAATTTTTTAGTCCTTTGTGGATGTTTAATGCTTGGCTACAATAAACGCAACCTGTTATACATGGTTTACTTCTAAGAAGGAACATTATCCTTTCAATCTTGGGGAAGTTTTTTAAAACCCAAGGTGGAGTTATTGAATATCTGTTATTGCAATTTATTAAAGCTAAGCAGTAAGCTAATTCTATCGGATTCTCTATGGTTATTCTAGGAAGGTCTGCTTGCTCACAGATTACAGTATTGAATTTTTTACGAATGAGTCTTTCTATTGGTGTGTCACTGTATGTGTATGCAATGAACCGAAAAAAGGAATTGAATTCTTTTTTGTCTTTCAATAGCAAATAAAAAATTTGCTTTAGTGTTTCGTCTGCTTGGTTGAAAACCGAAACCTCGTCAAAGAAAAGGTCTTTGGCTTTTATGGAATCATTAACAGGATTGTTAATTTCTTCAGTTTGTAGCTTATCATCCTTGAGCAAAGCATGATATGGCTTTGTAGGGAACAGAAGAGGAGAGAGATACAAAGTGTCAATGATGTTAGCCGAATTGATTTTCGCATCAATAATAGCTTCCTGAATATATTGTAAGTCGTGATTTAATATGTTATGTCCGCAAATGAATAGTGTACCGTTAATAAACTCTATGAAATCAGTAATAGAGTTTGAATGAAAAGAATTACCGTCACTTTTAACACATCCAATATCAAGGACTTTTCGACTATTGGGCTCAATCTCTGTATCTATAAAAACAATTGAATTCATATTTTTCTGAAATAGTGATTTATACATTTTTTACTCCATTTAGAAGATCAGTAATTCCTGAATTCAAGTTGTTCTTATTTATTTGTTTGCTTGTCAAAATGATTGTGTTATACAGTTAGTGATATTACAATACTTGTAAATCCTAACCATTGTTTTATATATAACCATTTGTGGTAAGATATGCACTACTCGGTTAAGTTTATCATTACGAGTTTAAACTTTTTTATAAAATTATCAAAAGGAAATAATACTCAGCTAGAGGCTTATGCATATGCTCACTCGCAAGATGCGAGCGTGGTAATTAGCGTTTACGCTTATTAATAGCCATCTTCTTTGTTGTATTAATTGTTATGCTATTATAAAAGGTTTCAAAGTCTTTGCTTGCCTCCTCATTATTTACAACTTCAAACAAGGTAGCATGCTTTTGAAAGTATATCATTTGTCTGTATGGATCTGTTTTGTCGCTGCTTGTTAAAGTTACCCGAATGGCAGCAATGCCATTGAGCATTATATTTTCTCGTTGCTCCGTTACTTGTCCTTTGAAAGCATTTTTCTGTTCAGCAATTAAAGAGTCCATTGGTTCCGATATATTATGCATCCGGATGCACCACATCATGGAGTTTGTTGGACTACCGTCCATTATAGGTGTTAATGATTGGCCTATGCATCTGCTGTTTTTAGTGCTCTTCTCCGCTGCCCAGTTGTTTGGATATTTAAAAGTTAAAATAAAACCAACATTTACCATTTCGCTAAATGTTGAATAACTGAAGTCAGTTAGAAAATCCAGCTCTCCTTGTTTTACATTCTTTGAATATTGCTGTTTTTTACCATCATGGTCAGTAAATTTAATTATAACAATATTTTTATTATACAAAAGTTGAAGGTTCTCTTGCCTTAACTCAACTTGGGCTATATAAGATGCTGAAGTGCTTTTCCAGTTGTGTGTGTTTTTATTACACCATATTAATAGTTTCGTGAATTTTTCAGAATCAGGAGAGACTACTGTTGTTTTACTTTCAGTCAGTACGCTTTGGTCGTTGGGTTTATTTATGACTAAAGTGAATGGTAGCTGAAATTGAAAGTATTGCATGAAATTTACTTCCTTTGCATAACCTGTAATTGTTAATACAGTTATCATAGTAAAAATAATACTTAGTCGTTTCATGGTGTCTTTCTTTACGGTTTACACTACTTATTTCGTTAAAAAACCTTTGTCTACACTTTCGTTAATTAAGCTTTCTGCATATTCCCAAATAGCTGTTGAACCATGTTGAATGTTTTTTTTCTTATCGTACACTTTTTCATAAGGAACATTAAACTCTTTCCAGGTACCGCCATTGTTGGTGGTATTTTGCAGTAACGGTTCAAAGCGGTCCATTGATTTGGCAAACTTGGCTTCATCAGTCAAGCCTTCTTCAAACTCTTGCCATATAGCAATAAATTCTGCTGCTTGCTCTGTTGGCAAAAGCCCGAATATACGTTTGGCTGCAATCAGTTCTTCATCTGTATTGATATGGTTTTTTTGTGTGTCGTAAAGGAAAGTATCGCCTGCATCAATCTCTACGATGTCGTGAATTAAAACCATTTTCAACACTTTCAATACATCAATCGGTTTGTTGGCGTGTTCGGCCAGTACAATGGTCATCATGGCTAAATGCCAGCTATGTTCCGCATCGTTTTCATTTCTGTCGCTGTTGAATAATTTGGTTTTGCGTTGAATGTATTTCAACTTATCTATCTCTTTAATGAAACTAACCTGCTTTAATAAATTTTCTGTCTGCATTTTTATTGAAGGTTATTATATAGGTTAACAACAAAATCTGTTTGCGGATTTTTGTCCACTTTCGATACAATGGTAATCCTCACGCCATTTCCATATTTGGTTCCGTAAAGCGCAGTACGCTCCGCGGCATCATCTGCATATTCAGCCACTAAATATTTACCGGGATTTTCGGTTATAACTTTCGCTTCGAGTCCGGGTGAATTTTCCAGATACCATTTTGAATCCCACTCATAGAAAAGCCTGATAAATTCATTGCCGTCCAAGTTGCTTTTGTTAAATGACGATACGCCACGTGAGCCTTTAAATATAAACAGCTTTTGATCCAATGAATCGGAAAAAACATTGTCCCTGCTGTTCTGGTCAAATCCAATATGTCTCCATTGACCGGGTCAATCGTATAGCCGAAATCGCCTAAATAAGTGAAAGAGGTTGTTTTTGTATCAGGCTCATATTGGCAACGACTTAAAGAAGTGTATTGGGCTGGTTGCCTTGTTTTGCAAGACGTTATTACCAGTGACAGCAGTATGACTGTTAAATATTGTATTCTCATGTTAAAATTAATGACTGCTAATATATTGATATGGGTAACAAAACTATACAAAAATTTGTGTTTTTTGTGCCATTGAGCGTAGTCAAACTGACGGTTACTTTTCTCTAAACGTTTGCCCTAAGCTTACCTTTCTTAAAGTTTCGGCTATGCGTTCTACTTTGGTGGTATCCGTTTTGGCTGCGGCTATCCAGTCAATAAACTCTTTGCGTTGTCCATCGGTAAAGCTTAAAAATATTTGATGCGTTTGTGGTTCATCTTGCAGGCAAAGCAATAAAGCTTCGGGAATTTCCATTTCACTATCGTCTTTGTATAAAACTATGTGTACCCAATCACCTGCTTGCTTGCCAATCTTTTTTCTTATATCAGCTTTCACCGGTAAAAAAAGATATCCATTGCTCATAGGCATCAGCTTATAGTTTTTAATGGCATAATCATCAATAGTGCCTTTTACCTGTACCCAACCAAAACGAGCCCGATGGTCTTTGGATATTTCGGGTATAACAACATACGTCCACCCGCCTTTACCGGGATAACGTTCCAGTAAATACTTTTTGTTTACCAATGGTTTTTCAGTTGCCATAACAGGTTATTTTTAAGCAAATATAAAAGTATGTTTTGACAAGGGAGTGTCAAGGGTGGGGGAAATGGTTTTCAGTAAAAGTATAGTGTGCACTCGCTCGCATCTTACGGACGAGTGCATGTTTTCAGTCGCTTATGCTGGTTGCTTCGATTTGTCGTAGCTTTCAACTGTATTTATTAATGTGTCTGCATACTTAAAGATGTCGTCAAGAGTTGAGATTTCATTTTTGATTTCTTTCTTTTGGTCATCAAAAATTCCGATACATTTTTTTGCTCCTAAATATAGTCGGCAAATTGTTTTACGGTTATTATCGTCCAGTAAGATTGCAAAATATGATTGTGCGTCCCTATGCGTTACTCTGTTTGCTTTAATTTTTTGTCGTAGGATTGTTTTTACAATCATAAATGCTTCCAGTTCTTCCTCCGTAGTTATAATCTTACTTTCTTCTGCTTTCATTTGGTCTGCTGCTACTTGAATAGCTTCTTGCTCTTTGATTGCTGTATCTTCTTTTGTCAAGGCAGTTTTTAATCGTTCCGTAATAAGGTCACTTATATTTTGTTGAATAGACTTTTTTGTCAAAGCAGTAAACTGTTCCAACACTTTGGCTGTAATTACACTTGGATAAACTTGTCTGGCAAAGTGCTTAACAAACTCAGGGCTGGGATTAGCAAACTCTGAATTAAGTAAAATCTTTAGTTCATTAGTATATTTTAAATCGCTTGCTGTATTTAAAATATTGTCAAAGTCATAATAAGCTTTATGAAATTTTTTAAGCTCTTCAATTTGATTGTCCTTAATTTCCGTGATATTAAAAACGAAAAATGGTTTTTCATCCATCTTGTTTGGTTCAACCAAGTCGGTATAAAAACGATATTCTATTCCATTTGTAAGAATGGAAAATCTTGCTTTTGTTGTATGAAAATATCTGAATAGCTGAGAAGCATTATTGACATTTAACGGTGCTCCGTGCCATTTACATTCAATTAAAATGATTGGTTCTCCATTACGCATAATTGCATAATCAATTTTTTCACCTTGTTTCATTCCAATGTCTGCAACTAATTCAGGAGTCACTTCATTAGGATTAAAAACATCATATCCTAGTTCTCTAATGAAAGGCATAATAAAAGCGTTCTTTGTTGCTTCTTCGGTATTTACTTGATCTTTGAGTTTAATTACTCTGTCTCCAAGAAGTTTGATTTGGTCTTTAAAGTCCATATTTGTCATATTTATTTGGGGTTAGAATTTGCTATAACTTATATGCGTTACTCAGTAACGTTTTTTCATTACGAGGTTAAACTTTTTTCATAAGTTATCAAAAGAAAATTATGATGTGGAGTAGAAGTCAAAAAAATATGTCATTCCCCGTTTTAGGAATGTATAAACTGAACTAATTTTATACATGTTCAGTTTCCAACAAGTAATAAATGAAATGTTTTTATATATGTTCAGTTTTGAACATGACATAATTGAAATGCTTTTATACTGTTCCGATTTTAAACATGACAAAAGTAAAGTGTTTTTATACATGTTCAGAATTGAATATGTAATAAATTAAATGCTTTTATATATGTTCAGTTTTGAACATACAGTAATTCAAATGCTTTTATACTGTTTCCCTTTCCAGCAAGTAATAAATAAAGTAATTTCCTACTGTATCAGTTTTGAACAAGTAATAAATGAGTTCATTTATTACTTGTTCTGTTTTCAACATAACATTAATGAATTTTTAGAATAGTCCTTCGTTGCTTCCCGTTATTATTTTTGAATTTTAGCTAAGTATGCATCTAATTGATTAAACGTTCCAGCAAAGCCTTGTGACATGTTTTCAAACATAGAATTGTAAGTTGCTTCCTGTTCAGGTGTTGCATTAATCGGGTGTCCTGAAAGCGTTAAAATAGTAACGCCATTTTTTTCTTCTAATGTTAATTGATTAAATATTTCAAGTGGAAAATCAATAGGGAAGGGAGAGTTGCAAATGTTTCCGCTTTCATCAGAAAAAGAACTTACAAAGGCTAATGAGTCAGGTCTGATAATGTTTTTATAATTAAAAACGCCCCACATAGTTTGGCCGTTACCTTCCATTTTGTAGTGAAGTTTGCCACCTTGTTTAAAGTCAAAATGCAATACGGTAACAGGCATTCCAACAGGGCCCCACCATTCAGCAAATGCTTCTGCCGTTGCAAAGGCATCAAATACCAACGCTTTTGGTGCATTAAATTCACGCACTATTTTTAGCCCTTCTTTTTTGTCTGGTTGATTTTCCATATTTCTATTTTTTTAATTTATTGTTTGATTGAACTTTACTTAAATACTTGTCAAGTGAATTGAATTTATCATTCCAAAACTGGCTGTATTGATTAACCCAGTCTGCTACTTCTTTCATTTTAGTGGGATTGAAATGGTAATATATTTCGCGTCCTTTTTGCTCTTGTCTTACCAATTGACACTCCGTTAAAATTTGAATATGCTTTGAAATGGTTTGCCTTGATGAATGAAAGTTTTCAGCGATGGCTCCCGGTGTCATGGCTTGCAGGGCCAATAAACTCAATATAGCTCTACGGGTCGGGTCGGCAATTGCCTGAAATATATCTCTTCGTGTTTCCATTTATGCAGTTATTTGACTGCAAATATAGTGCAGCTATTTAACTGCGCAAATTTATTGTGCAATTTTTTTTGAATAGTAAAGTTAAATAAGTGAAGATGCGAGTGTGAGAAGTTTATTTTAATTCGGGTGGAGGAGGAGGTATGTCATCATCGTCAGTCTCCTTGTTTTGTTTGTCAAGCGTGGCCTTATCTTTTACAATTACTTTTACCACTTTTGAGTTGGCATCACCTGCTGTAAAGTATAAGTCAATTAAAAAATAAACACCTCGGTTGGTATACCTGTAGCGGTAAATATTATAGCCTTCATCAAACACTATCACATAACCGCCATCTGTTTTTTTGTAAATCTTTCTTATTTCAATTGATGCTTTTTTAAGCAATGCCTTATTGATTTTTTTTGAACAGTATTTCATGGCAGCATCAACACTGTCAAGCTCCAGGTATTTAATTATTTTATCTGTTGTTGCTCCCTGCTCGCTTTGCACTTCTTTATTAAAATAGTCTTTGGGTACTTCCTGCCCAAAAGCCATGCTTGCCATAGCAAAAAATATAATTACGAGTATTGATTTTGTTTTCATTGTTTTGTTGTTATGCGATTACATTTCATCGTTTAAGGAGTTAATGCCTTGTTCTTTTAATTTGGCTAATGCGTCTTGCATGGCCTTCACTTGTTCCGTTGGGTGTCCTTGCCAAATGCTCACTTCACCCACCACTTTAAACGGCTGTGTAGAACGATAAGATTTTGTTGGATTACCCGGAAATTTTTTATCCGTCAAATCAGGATCATCTTCAATGGGTCCGGTTGGTTCTACCAAATAAATTCTTCCCGGCCCTTCTCCAATGGCAAGTTCTGCACCCCATATAGCAGCATCTAAGGTAGCCGACAGGAAAATGTATTTGGCATTTACTCTTTGCCCGAAGTTTGAGTTAAAACCAACGGCAATAAAATCTCCTACCTTAAGGTCGGCTTTTGTTCCGTGAAAATACGTCTGGGCAAAAGGTGTTGGATTGGGCTTATTAAGTTTATTGTCGTCTTTGTTTTGTTCCATAGTCTTAACTGATGCTTGAGGTGTTTTCTTTTGCAGTTATTTATTTAGAGCCCTAATTACAAGATTAATTATTATTCCAATACTACTTAAAAGGAAAATAAAAATAATAGACATCGTTATAGGTACAGATAATCCCCACCCTCGAAATAACCTTTCAAACGTAGGAATTTCAATAAAATAATTATTGGGTAAAAATAGCGCGATAAAAAGTGAACTAAAAATGTGTATTAATGCTAAGAAGGGTCTAACTTTTTCAATTCGCTCATTATTTATATAATTAAATGCAAAATCTTTAGTTAGCCAGAAAGATAATGATACCAGAGCAGCTATCCCAAATAGGAAGGAATAAACAATGGAGTCGTACTTCCCCGATATTGTTATGCCAAGTAGTATTGTTTCAAGCATTTTCGTTACGACATTAAACTTTTTTTATAAGTTATCAAAAAGGAAATGATGTTAGCCACAGGACTATTTATGCACTCGCCCGCCTTAGGCGAGCGAGTGAGTGTAGGAGTTGTGTTATTGGCTATGAGCCAAAATTCATCGTTTCAGGATAAAATACTACTTCACCCGTTGTAATGTCGTGAGAGCCTCCAATAATTCCAATTTGTCCACTTTCAATCATTTCTTTTAAAATGGGGCTACGTTCCATTATTGCTTTAACAGTCCGCTTAACATTAATGGTGGCTACATTTTCTACAAAAACAGCATTGCTGGCATTTCTATTTTCTTTCGTAGTTGTTTCTTCGTCTACTGCAGGTCTTATTTTGGTTAATAGTGCCGTTAAGTTACCCATTTCAACATGATCGCAAGCACCCTTTACGGCTCCACATTTAGTGTGCCCTAACACCACAATAATTTTTGCACCTGCTACTTTGCATCCAAATTCCATACTGCCTAATATGTCTTCATTAATAATATTTCCGGCAATACGAACACTGAAAATGTCACCAAGTCCTTGGTCAAAAATTAATTCGGCAGAGGTTCTGCTGTCAATACAGCTAAGTATTACCGCAAAAGGATGTTGTCCGTCCGAGGTTTCATTGGCTTGCTGTAAAAGGTTTCGGTTAATTTTCAGGTTGTTTATAAACCTTTTGTTTCCCTCCTTTAATAATTCTAAAGCCGCAGCAGGGGTTATGGCTGCTTGCATTTCTTTGGTTAACGTTTTCATGTTGATATAGTTTTAGTGGATTATAATAGATAGAAATTTTCTGGTTGATGTGGTTTAGGAATTTCTGTTTCTTTTAAAAGCTGCTTTATATTTATTTCAATTGTTTTGGCAATAGCTGTTATTGCCGTATCTGTTGGTCTGTTCTCAAAAGGGTCTTGCATATGCGTTGCCGATTTTTCTAATAAAAAGAATGCCGATGAAATCAAAAGCAATAATGGTATTTCAAAAAAGCCGGCTACATCTCTTAATGAAATGGAGAGTGTAATGACGAACAAGTAAATGATTGCATGCAGAAACAATCGGTAGGTAACAGGAAATACAGTTGTTTTTATTCGCTCTGATTTTCCTTGTGCATCGCAAAGTCTTACAAGCGTATTGTCTAATTGTAGTTGCGAAAAAAGTTCTAATTGATTTTTTTCTTTAAGGTTTTTAATATCCCTTCCGTGTAATTGAAGCAATGCTAAAGGTTTGTTAAGGTGTTCTTGTATTTCTTCAAGGTCTTCAGTTGAAATAAATTTTTCTAAATTCTCAGTAGGGTTTAATCCTCTAAGCGACTGTCCTAAAGAATAGCACCAGGCAATTTGTCTGAATGCAATTTTCTTAATGATGGTTTCATTGCCTTTTGCCGTGAGTGTTTGTAACTGAATAACAAAACTGCGAGAGTCGTTAACAATAGCTCCCCATATTTTGCGGGCTTCCCACCAACGGTCGTATGATTGACTTAGTTTAAAGGAAAGTAGAATTGATATAGCAGTACCCAGAAAAGCAGGAATTGTTAAAGGCATTTCGGGTAGCAGTACTTTATACCTTTCCGTAATAAAAAGAACAAACAAGGATACAATTAGCACATAAACCAAGTTATATTTTACCTTGTTTAATATATAGTAAGTAGGTATTTGTTTATCGAGCAACATAAATTCTTAAAGTTTTGGCAAAGATAGAAATAGTTTTCCAAATGATAGTAATACTATCATAAAAAATTGTAAAAATATTTTCCGTAGGTTTGTTGCGTTGGTTAATAGCAGTAAAAAATATATCTACCATGAAGTTACAGTTACAGATAAAAATGAATGAAGCCTTGTTTCTTCGTAATCCCGAAGGTTCGGAGTTAGGAAAGAACATCCTTAAACACAGTATTGAGCTAATCCATAAAACAGGTTTTGAGGCATTTACTTTTAAGAAACTTGCAGAAGATATTGGTTCAACGGAAGCAGGAGTTTATCGTTATTTTGAAAACAAGCATAAGTTGTTGGTTTACTTGGCCGCTTGGTATTGGGGTTGGCTTGAGTTTCAGATCAGTTTCCATACCAATAATATTAAGGATCCGGCTATTCGGTTAAAAAGGGTAATAAAACTTTTGGCAACAGCCGTTGAAGATGATGAGCAAACAAGCCATATAAACGAAAGTTTACTTCATCAAATTATTATTTCAGAAGGATCAAAGGCATATCTTACCAAACAAGTAGGAGAAGATAACAAACAGCAATTTTTTAAGCCATACAAAGACCTTTGTGCTGTTGTTAGTAATATTATTTTAGAATGTAACCCCAAATATAAATACCCAAAATCATTAGCGTCAACAATTATTGAAATGGCACATTTTCAAAATTTCTTTATGAATAATCTGCCATCACTTACCGATTTCGGTAAAACCAAAGAGGAAAGCGAAATAAATTCTTTTTTAAATGATTTGGTCTTTAATAGCTTGAAGAAAAGTTAGTGGTTGTATTTGTTATGTAGCGTTCTACATACACACTCGTAAGATGAAAGCCAGTAACACAAATTTTAGCATTAGACTTACTTCTCATTAAGGTTGTAATTGTTTTACTATCCATTGCCCGTTTGTGAGTTCATACAATTTTCTGTCGTGAAAACGTGTTGGTTTAAACTCCATGAATTCTATTCTTTTGGGTGCAATTAAATAGCCACCCCAATTATCCGGTCTTATTAATGGTTTGTTTAAAAAAGTGGCTTCAAGGGTTTCATATTTTTTAGTAAGCATTTCCATGTTATCTATTTCTTGCCCCTGTTCACTTACTATGGAAACTAGCTGACTATCCCTGTTTCGTTCCCCAAAATATTTATCAGCCAATTGCTCTGTAATGGCTGTAGCATGGCCTTGTATTCTCACTTGTCTTTCGGTTTCTGTCCACCAAAAGGTTAAAGCAACCTGGTTGGTGTTGTTTATTTCAATTCCTTTTCTTGCTGTTAAAGTTCCGGTTACAATAAAACCCGTTTCTACAACATCTTTGAATGAAACAAATCGAGCATTGGGGAAACCATCTATGCCTATAGTGGAGAAGCAACAAGCATAAGGTAGCCTAACCTTTGTTAAGTTTAGCTCTTCCTTAAACCACTTGTTAAAAAGTTCAATAGGTGTCATTTTCTTTTGTTATTTGCCTGTTAATAAATGCTACAACTTGTTTACTATTTGTCATTAGTAAATAGCCTAAAACCGTTTTTACTAACTCGAAAAATATCCAACCTGATGTTGGACTTTCTCTAAAAACATTTTGTTGCTGGAAAAACACAAATGTCTGCTTACAAAGCTGTGGTAAACTGTCAACAAACATTAACCCACCAATAACAATTGTTGATACCGTCAATACTGTTGAAAGCGGAACATTAAGGTCTATTTTTTCTTCGTCAAAACCTTTGTCAAGATGCAGTTTATCAATGAGCCAAGCTGTCTTAAAAACAAAAAGCCGTAAAATGAAAATATAAATACCAATTGTCAAAAGTAAAAGAGCTACAGTCAAAGCAAAATTTTGTACTGTGTTGTTTGAGTCTGTGAAAAAGAGTGTAGAAAGAAACTGTGGTATAACTGTCACGCTGTCTAGCACTAACCAAACACCTAAAATTTTTATAAAGATTGTCCAAAAGGTTCTTATTGTCATTGTCGTGTCTTTTTAAAAGGGCTTATACATTATGAAATACTCAGTAATGTTTTTTCATTACGAGGTTAAACTTTTTTTATAAGTTATCAAAAAGGAAATGATGTTTAGCCAGAGGCTTATTCATACACGCACTCGCAATATGCGAGCGAGTGGGGAAGAGTGTAAGACTTGTTGTATACTAAATTAATCTAATACAACCAGCTTTTGTGTAACGGTATTGTTTTCAGTTGTTATTTTAAGGAAGTAGGAGCCTGCGGTTAAATTGCTTATAGCTATTGGTTGTGTATGACTTCCTGCCGTAAAATACTGATCCATTACCGTAGTAATTTCCTTACCTGTAACATCGTATAATATTGCGTTTACTATAGTCGCTTTTTCTAAATTAAACGGAATGGTAAACTGGTTTTTAAAAGGGTTGGGATATACTTTGCCAATTTCTTCATTCGCATTTTTGATGGTACCAATGCCTGTTCCTTCTTTTGGTGTTAGCACCAATATAATACTGCTGCTTTCGTCAGAACTGATAAATACTTTTCCATGTTTATCAATGGCTATGCCTACAGGTCTGCCCCAGAAAACCCTGTTAACCGTATCGGTTAAAAAGCCTGTACAAAAATCAGCTACATAGTCTACAGTGGTATCAAGGTCAGATGCTAAGTGACCATAAATTACTTTGAATCCTCTAAAGTTGTTAGGTGCCGTAGTATTCCACGAACCTCTCAATGCAGAGAGGAAACCATGTTGCATGGCGGTGTTTGACCTTGCATTCAGAAACTCAATAGCCATAGGAGCAGAGTGTGCCCGTATAAGTGCTGCCGGTTGTACCAAAGTAGCTGCCTTAGCCGAGTCAGTGGCCGTAATAGGTAAAAGAGCTGAGTAGTCAGTATGGGCATTAAAATTAAACCATACACCACTTCCGTATGCAAACGGATGTCCGTAAAAACCGCCATCACGCACTATATCTATCCATTCAGGTGGTGTTTCATTGCCCTGCTGATCGCTTCCGTTATTGTTTGCCCAAAGCTTATTCGTTTTTGGGTGTAAAGTCATGCCAACAGGATTCCTTGTGCCTGTTACAAATACCCTGCGGCCTGTTCCGTCTTCATTGTATTGTTCAATAATAGCACGATGGTTTTCCCTGCAAACATTACACGATGAACCTACCGATACATATACTTTTGCATTGATCGAATCAAAAACAACAGTTCGGGTACTGTGTCCACCGGTTTCATTATTGCCTAAATTACTAATGAAAACTGTTTTGGTTTCATAAACACCATCGCCATTGGCGTCCATACATTTCCATATACGCGTAGGTTCTGTTACATACATGGCACCTTTATAAAACTTAACATCGTGGTTACCTGAAAAACCTGAAGCAGCTTGTATAAAACTATCGGCAATACCATCTTTATTTTCATCAGGCATGGCCCATATTTTTCCTGCACTCATATCGGAAACATGCAATACGCCTGATGGACTGAATGACATAAACCTGGGTTTGGTCATTCCACCGGCATGGAAAATAGAAACCGTATAATCAGACTGTACACTGAGTGTTCTGCCTGCCGGGAAAGCTGCCGCATACTTGGTAGGTACACTAACCGTCACCGTATGCATACCTATATCCTTAACGGGTGTAAGTGTTGCTGATTGTGAATAAGCAAAGCCTGCATAAAATATAAACAACGCAGCCACTATATTTTTTAAATAATGTTTGTGCGTAATGGTTTGAAATGATGGGTGCTTAATATAGTTAGCAGGTAATTTCAAACCGCGGCTGAAAAGTAATGGTGTTAACATAGCTTACATTTTAAGGGTTAATATTTATGTTTTTTTTACTAATTTATATACTGTTGATATCTCAATGAAGTTTCATTGCTTTACACCCTCAACCACTTCTTTCAAATTGTTTAATACCATCTTCCAGTTTTCGGTTGCGTGCTCCTTCTCTTTTTCCGAAGCAATATTATCCTGAGTCAGCGTTATAACTGTTTTATCGTTTTGCTCCTTTATTTTGTAGGTAACAGTATTATAATTCTCCGGCTTGTCTTCCTTTCCCGACATGGAACTCCAATAAGTGCTTTGGAATATTTTTTCAGTCTCCAGCTTTTTTATGACTCCTTTATCGTGGTACTTTTTACCTTGGTATTCGCCTTTATATTCAATGGCGCTTCCTACTTTCCAATCGGAAGTTACATCGGTGTCCATCAAATATTTTTTTATCAAAGCGGGTGTTGTTAATGCCCTCCAAACTTGGGCCGGACTTGCATGAACGCTTACCGATGTTTCAGCTATGAGTGTACTTTTCATCTTAACTAATTTTTTAGAATTAGGTATGGTAAAGTTCATTTCTTATATAGTAAGAAGTGTTACACCGTTTTTTAAAATAATTGCATTATTTACAGGTGATTTGTAAAGTGTTCCATTATATAGAGTACACTTTATTGTTGCGCGTTTTTAATATAATTAGGCGATACACATTCTTGCCAATATTCTACAATTTTTACAATAGTGCTTTTTAATTCGGCATACTTACTTGGTTTAACAAAGAATCCTTGAATAGACCTCGAATAAGCGTCAACTACATGTTTTTGCTCAGCACTGGTAGAAAAGAAAAGGTAAGGAATAGACTTTAATCTCAAATCTTCATTGTTGTGAATTTTTTCTCTTAATTCCATACCATTTAGTTTGGGCATATTGATGTCAGAAAGTACAAGGAAAGGTTCAGTGTCCGTATCTGTCAAATATTCCAACGCTTGCAGGCTGTCTTCAAAGAAAACAAGTTTATTGCTATAATTGAGTTCTTGAAATATTTCAGTCAAAATCTCCTGGTCGTCCATGTCGTCTTCAATAATTATAATTGGCCCGCGTTTGTTCATATAAGTAAATTAAGTTGTTAGGTTAGGTCTTGTTTTTTTTAGTATATGACCCATTGAGTGCTGTATAACTTGTTTGTGCACCTGAAGCATAATAATATAGGTACCCTTTTTTAGGCAGATTACCCTGATAAGTGTACGGCTATATTTACAAAGCTATTTTTTTGTTTAACATATCCAAAGCTTACTGAGTTGGTAGGATAGATACCTTAAATTATTGGAATAAATAACTTCTTTTATCTATAGTCGATGAAATATCAATATTATGTTGTGTATTTTGTTTTTTTAGCTGGTAGTCGGTATTTAATTCATGAATAAACTTGTCCATTTCTTCGGATATATGATACAGTTTTTGCGATAAGTCCTTAATCTCATTTTCACTCAAATCGCCATCTATAATAAGCTTTGACAGACCTAACATGGTAGAAACGGGTCTGCGCATAACATGGCTTATATCAAAAATAATCTGCTCAATGGATGCTAAATAATCAACAAGCGGTGTAATATCACTGGTGGAACCATACCACAATGTTTTACCGTCCTTGTCTTTTTCGGGAACTGCCTGCATCCAACGCCATCTTATATTTCCATTTATAACTATTCGGTATTGAAAACTTATCATTGACTCCGTTCGGTAAGCTTCCTTCATGGTATCATTGAATTTAACCTTATCATCCTCATGTAGTATTTCCCTTAATATTTCCGGCTTTTCTGAAAGTTCGTCAAAACCATAGTTATGGTTAACGGTATCAGTTCCACGACTAATAAAAAGTATTTTAGAATGTCCGCTTTCTTCAATTTCAAATAAATAAGTATTGCCGGGAACCTGGCTGGTAATTTTCTTTAACAACTGTTCGCTTTGCTTAATTTTATTATCAGCCTCTTTACGTTCGGTAATATCATAGTTAATAGAAAGGTATTGATATATTTTCCCGTTATCATCTACAAACGGAACAATTGTGGTGTCTACCCAATAGAGTGTTCCGTCTTTTGCCTTGTTACAAAATTCACCCCTGTATGGTTTACCTCTTTGCAAGGCAATTTCTAATTCCTTAAAATATTCACGAGGATGGTAGCCCGACATAATAATACCATAGTTTTTACCCATCAATTCGGCTGAAGTATACTTGCTTGTTTTGCAAAAATTATCATTTACAAAAGTGAAGCATTCATCAGCCCCGGATATGCTCACCATGGAACCAATATCCAATGCATATTTATAATCGTTTAACTCAGCTGTACGTTCTCTTCGCTCAAGGTTTATTTTAACCATTTCAGCTATCATGTTTATAAGGTTACGCTCTTCTTTCACAAATGGGCCTTCGTCCATGTCGGGTACTTGTTGCAAATAGACAACCTCTATATGCAGCATAGAACCACTATTGGTTTTTATTTCAGCATGCTGACTGTATGATGTTGGCTTGTAATTGTCCGTAGCATAAGTTGTTCCGGCAAAGCAAATACGGGCAGCAGTAATATCGGGGTATTGCCAGCCCGATGGAAGAATAGCAGCTATCTCCTGCAAAAGTTTTTTAACGGGCGTATTTTCATTCTGTAAAATATTACTTACTGCGTAAAGCGTTTTCTGTTCTTTTACACGCTCTCTAAGGTTATGCACTGTTTGTTTTAATATTTTTTCTGCCTGCTCCCGCTTTTTTATTTCGCGTTGAAGTGCAATTAAACTGGTGCGAAGATGGTTAGTAGCATAATATTGCAAAGCAAGGATGGTACCAAAAGGAATAATAGCACCAATCCACCGGGTTAATGGGTTATGCGTAACCGTTGGAACGGGCAAATTACCTTTTACTTCTATGTAAGCCAGCCAAAAATCAGTGCCAATTGTTAGTAAACCAATAGCCAGTCCGCCACGCCAGCCCAATAAAAAACCGGCTGTTAGTATTACGCTCATTTGCGATAAAATACCCGGTGCCATAATACCGCCTGCCGAGTAGCAGGGTATGGTAATTAATAACCATATAGTACCTGTTAATATTATACTTGCCAGGCGTGAATACTTTAAGCTATTTATGGTAAGTGTAACAGCACCTATTAAGAAAGATACTACAATAAAAGTTAACCATCTTTGCCATAAAAGAGGAAAGTAAAAGAAGCCCATAGATACAGTACCGGAAATAACAAATGCCCACATAATGGCCAGCACATATACCATGTAGCTTTGGTAATTTTTTTCCTTATCGGGTACAGAAAAGAAGTTAATCATAGGCGCTTTAGGGGTTATTAGTTTCTGTATTTCATTATTTATACCTGCAAAAATTATCTGTTCCTGTTTACTAAAATGTTTGCTTTCCCTCTTACCTGTTTCTTATAGCAATGTATTACTATTTTATAAATCACCAAACAGGTTTTTACCTCTTTGCTTTTTGCTATCAGGAATATTAATTATTCCACATCCGTCAACTAACCATTTTCCATTTTCCTCTGCCATTTTCATGGTTAGTTTAAATGCTGGCCAGTCCTTTCCCTTTACCGTTATATAATGGGTATTTTCGTCAAACGTTTCCAGTTCAAAACCTTGATCCGGATAGTCTTGTGCGTCAAATATAGGGTCAGCGCCAAGCCCTAATTCAGGGTCTTGTTTATAGGCTTCATCCATTATTCTTTTCAATTCGGCTTTAAAGCTTTTTGTTGTCAAACTATTTGAATTAGCCCATTCCATTATACCCATGGCTTTGTTCATTTTGTTTGCATTTTCAACGTAAGCATTAATGAATGCCAAAGCATTGTTTACTTTGTTTTCTTTTTCTGAAACAGGCTCTTGTGTTGTATGGGTGTTGTAAGTAGTATTTGTCTTGTCACTATGCACGCATGAAGTAATAAAAACAAGTGTAAATATCAAAATTTGTTTGAGCATGTGTTCCTTTTGTTTTAGGAAAATTATTTATCAAACATATCTATTTTTTATAAATTCAAATCGATAAATATTTTTTCTTAATAGCAAAAGGTGATAAGGAAATAGCAGTTTCTGAAACGAAAAAATAATAATAGCGCTTGTTAGCTGGCTTAATAGTAAAACTATTCTTGTGGTGGAGTAAGCACAATACTGGGGTTATATTTTTTCTCTATATCATCCATAAATAACGTTAGTTCCTTAATAAATACATCAAGTTCTAATGCGCTGGATTTTAAATGTGATACTATATATTGTAATTCTTCTTCAGTAATTACTGTATCATGTTCTACAAGTGCCATTAAACCTAAACATCTTGCTAAAGGAGATCGAACTCTATGAGATGTCATATGAAGCATTTCACGTAGTTTCTCTGTATAATCTTTTCTTTCTTCTTCAGCAATTTTCTTTTCAGTAATTAAAGTTCGCAGCGAAAGATAAAAAGTTGTTTTTCCCTCGGGTATACTCATTGGTATTATAACAGTGTCAACCCAATAAATGGTTCCATCTTTAGCCTTATTTTTAATTTCATCTTGCCAGGAGTTTCCACTTTTAATTGCTTCCCACATTTGTTTGAAAAACTCTTTTGTATGATATCCGGAATTAATTATTCGGTGATTCTGTCCAATGAGTTCATCTCTTTTGTATTTTGATACTTCACAAAATTTATCATTTGCATAAAGAATTGTGCCGGTTTCATCAGTAATTGATGAAATTATATTTACATCAATTGCCCTTTGATAAGCTTTAAGCAATTCTATTAGTTGCTCAGGATTATTTTTAACTAGATCTAAAATTATTGAATTATGAATACCCATATTGAAAACAAAGGTATTTACGCATCAAATGTTCATTTATGATAATAGTTAAGTTATAAAATGAGTTTTATAAGGGTCACTGCACTAAGTGCGCTCATCTGTCATTTCGTTTGTTCAATTAATTCAAGTCGTTTTACAATACTATTTTTTTCTAAAATGGTACCTGGTGATAAAACGGCATTGGCGCCAATTTTTGAATGGTCGCCAATTAAAGAACCAAATTTCTCCGTTTTGGTGTCAATAATTTGGTTGTTATGTGTTATAAAAATTATTTTGTCTTGTCTTTCGTTAAGGTGATTTGCACAAATAGAGCCTGCTTCAAAATTAATGTGCTGTCCAACTATACTATTTCCAATATAATTGAAATGTGCTATTGCTGAATGGTCAAAGATGATAGATTGTTTTATTTCTGAGCCCGGTCCAATTTTTACAGCGTTACTCAAAAAAATGGGTCCTCTCAAATAAGCGTTTGCACCTATAAAACAATTTTCAGCAATTATAATGGTTCCTTTTAAAACCACTCCTTGTTCAATAATTGCTGTTTTGTGTATGGCAATATTGTTTTCTATTTTATAATTACTGTCTAATGTTTTGATGCTTTGCAATAGTATATCGTCCAAATTGTCAATAATTTCCCAGGGCTGCAAGGTGCCCATTTGTGGAAACTTCATCCTGCTATTTTCTATATAATTTTCAATGTCTATCATACTTCGTAAATCATTTCAGCATTCGCTCGCGTTTCGCGAGTGTTTGTTTGGAATTAGTAATGTAATTACTCGCGAAACGCGCCATTTGTCAGGTTAGCATTAATGTTTATTTGAAGCCTAAAAGTTTCTGCCGCCATGAACGTTCCACTTTTGGCAATGTGCTGTTATGGCCAGACTCTAGTTCGATATTATTCTCTTTAATAAAGTATTCAATATCCTGTCTCCAAGTTGAATCTCCTTTCCAAAACTTTTGTTTGATTGGATGTTCGTAATTTAAATGAGGTCCTAATATGACAGCAACTAATTGTTTCTCGTACTCTTTTTCAGTTCGTAATTCTTTATACCAATCAAAATTGCCCGTCATAACAGATGAAAGCTCGTTTTCAAATAATTTAGCAAACCATATTAAATCTGTCTTTGGATATCCAAATTGTTTTGTGCCAATTTTAGAGACTTGATAATTATCTTCCGCTTGGTTTCCATATAAATGTTTGTAAACCTGGAAAATTGCGAAGGTAAAATCATCATCTTTTTTCCCTAATTCTGAGTATAAATCACCTCTTTCAAATGAGAATGATATTTCAACAAAGCTGTTAGAAAGTGTAACGTAACAGTCTTCACTTTGTTCAATAGCAAGATTGTATTTTTTGATAATTGTATCAAAAGCATTTAAAACGTCCTTTGGAAACTCTTTGTAACTATAACTCATATTTGGCTTGCCTGTAACTTAATAAATGTGAATCTTTATTACACACAATTATAATCTGTTTACTGCAAATTACCCAGAGTACTCGCTAAACGCGAGTGAATGATTTAAAAAGGCAATAAAAAAACCGAATCAAAAACTTGATTCGGTTTAGTACCCGGGGCGGGACTTGAACCCGCACATCTTTAAAGGATACAGGATTTTAAGTCCTGCGTGTCTACCAATTCCACCACCCGGGCAAAAAAAAGAAGTTATTAATTTTCACTAATAACTTCTTAGTGGAGCGAAAGACGAGGTTCGAACTCGCGACCTCAACCTTGGCAAGGTTGCGCTCTACCAGCTGAGCTACTTTCGCATTGTTTAGGGAGTGCAAATGTATAAAAACTTATAAAGTTGCCAAGTGTAAAGTACATTTTTTTTCAAAAAAATATTTAAGTCCCTTAAAATCAATTTTACAATTTTTATAAAAGCCAATAAAAAGGCATTGTTTCGTGCATACAAAAAGTTTTTTGTAAAGCACAAAATGGTGGTTTGCTATGAAAGCTATCGGAATAAAAAAAGGGTAAATAGTATAAATACGGGCAATAGCATTAGTTTTGCAGCCTAAATAAAGTTTAAAATGACCAATAACGATATACTAAAAAAGCTCCGGGTAGCGCTGCATTTGCGCAATGATGAAATAATAGCTATTTGTAAATTGGTCGATTTTAATATTTCAGCCAGTGAATTGGGCGCTTTGTTCAGAAGCGAAGACCACCCCAAATTTATGCTTTGTGGCGACCAGATATTACGCAATTTTTTAAATGGTTTAATTATTCATAAAAGAGGCAAGCTGGAAGATAAAGCACCTGCCAAAGAAGAAAACCTTTAAATCAAATCAGCTAGTTAGCCCTAGGTTAACAGCACACTATACTTTTAAGCACAATCCTTATCAATGAATTATTCAACAATACTTAGCCATTTTAATATAGAAAAGCTAAACCCCATGCAAGAAGCTACCATAGATGCTATTGCAAACAATAACGATGTAAACCTAATATCGCCAACGGGTTCAGGTAAAACACTGGCTTTTTTATTGCCTTTGGTTACTTTGTTAGATAAAGACAACAATAATGTGCAGGCATTGATTATAGTGCCAACACGTGAGTTAGCCATACAGATAGAACAGGTGTTTAAGCAAATGAATACGGGTTTTAAAGTAAACTGTTGTTATGGCGGGCATGCGGTAAAAGTGGAAAAAAATAACTTACAGCAGCCACCTGCTGTTTTAATAGGTACTCCGGGACGTATTGCGTATCATTTAAGAAAAGAGAATGTGATTTTAGACCAAACCCAAATATTGATTTTGGATGAGTTTGATAAATCATTGGAAGCGGGTTTTCAGGATGAAATGGGTTTTATTATTAAGCAGATGGCTACTTTACGAAAAAGAGTGTTAACCTCTGCTACCCAATTAAAAGAAATACCCGCATTTGTTGGCTTTAAGGATGAGTTTCAATTAAATTACGCCAATGCCAACAAACAAGTATTACCTAATTTAAAAGTAAAATCGGTACAAGTGGAAGGCGATGATAAGCTGGAAGCTTTGATGTTATTAATAGGCAAGCTAGGCGACCAAAGCAAGATAGTATTTTGTAACCACCGCGATGCGGTAAACCGAATAAGCGAACAATTAAACTTACATCAGGTAGAGCATGGTTTTTACCACGGGGGCTTGGAACAAATAGACAGAGAAAAAACATTGATTAAATTACGCAATGGCAGCACCCGTTTATTGGTAACAACCGATTTAGCTGCACGTGGTTTGGATATTCCGGAAATAGAAGCGGTAATTCATTACCAGTTGCCATTAACCGAAGATGTAATGATACACAGAAATGGGCGTACTGCCAGAATGCACGCAGAAGGTACGGCTTATTTTTTACTGGATATTGGCGATACCTTGCCACCATTTTTAAAAGAAACACCGGCAGCAGAAACACTGCCCAATAGTTTTATAAAACCCAAGCCTAATGAGTGGACTACTTTATACATTGCTGCAGGCAAAAAGGATAAGATAAATAAAATGGATATTGTGGGTATGCTTTTGCAAAAAGGAAACTTACAAAAAGAGGAATTAGGCAAAATAGAAGTATTGGATTTCTCGGCTTACGTGGCTGTAAAAAGCAGTAAAATACGCAAGACATTGCAGCTGATAAAAGACGAAAAAATAAAAAACAAAAAAGTAAAAATGGAAATTGCCAGCTAGTTTTGTAAGAACTGTAATACCTGTTTCGAAAAAGCTTTTGGATTATCCGCGTGCAGCCAATGGCCTGCATCTTCAATAGTTATTATTTGCGACTGAATAAAATACTCAATAATCTCTGTTTCGTCCTGTTTGGTAATATAGTTTGATAATTCGCCCCTTAAAAACAAAGCCGGTTTGGTAAACACGCCATCGTATGCAATCGGTTTAATAATTTCTTCGTAATCAGCCTCCAATACAGGTAGGTTAACACGCCAGGCATATTTACCCTCCGGTGTGCTGATTAAGTTTTTCAATAAAAATTGTCGGGTGCCAAAGTCAGGTACCAAATGCATCATTAGCCCTTCCGCTTCTTTACGCTTGGTAATCGTATTAAAATCTACCGCATGCAATGCTTCAAAAATGGTATCATGCCCACGTTTATATTGTCGAGGGGCAATATCAGCTACAATTAATTTATCCGTTTTATGCGTATAGTTAAAGGCAAATTGCATGGCTACTTTGCCACCCATGCTGTGGCCCAAAATGTATGCAGATGGAATGTTTTGCTGGTCCATAAACTCCGCTATATCTTCCACCATTAAAGGTATGGAGTAATGGTCCGTATGGGGTGATTTGCCATGGTTACGAAGATCAACTGTATAAACAGTATAAAAAGCCGACCATTCTGTAGCTAAGGTGTGCCAGTTATCAAGCGAGCCTAAAAAGCCATGTAAAATAATAAGCACCTCATTGCTGCTGCCATATTTTTTAAAATTAAGTTGCATACTAGTGTCCTTTTAATCTTTCCTCCAGCATAGCCAGCTCACTGATAGAACCTTTTTCAGAACGGATTATACGACCCGGGAATTTATCAATCAATCTGTAATCGTGTGTGGCCATTAAAACCGAAGTGCCATTTTTTGAAATCTGGTGCAATAGTTCCATAATGCCATTGCTGGTTTCTGGGTCTAAGTTTCCTGTCGGTTCATCCGCCAATATAATAGCAGGTTTGTTTAACAAAGCACGTGCTATTACCAAACGTTGTTGCTCTCCACCGCTTAACTCAAAAGGCATTTTAAAGCTTTTGGTATCCAATCCTACCATTTCCAGTACCTCGTTAATACGGGTGTCCATTTCCGCTTTGTTTTTCCAATCGGTTGCCTGTAATACAAAATACAGGTTTTCATATACGCTTCTGTCCGTTAACAGTTGAAAGTCCTGAAAAACAATACCTATCTTTCTTCTTAAAAAAGGAATTTCTTTGTTTTTAAGTTGGGCTAAGTTAAAGCCCGCTACATTTCCTTCGCCTTTGTTTAATAATAATTCGCCATAAAGCGCTTTTAATAAGGTTGATTTTCCGCTACCCGTTTGGCCTATTAAATAAACAAATTCGCTCTCGTTAACGGAAAGGTTTACATCGGATAAAATCAATGTATTTTGCTGAAAAATGCTTGCATTGTTAAGTATTATAACTGGTGTATTGCTCATGTTAAAATGATTTTTTAGTTAAGTTTTTAAAGTGTTAAAGGGGTTACTTGTCCAAAAGGAATGGCATTCATTAATTCTTTAATTTTTTCAATATGGTTGCCAAGTCCACATTTTTCAAGGGCTTTCTCCGGTCGGTCAGTCCTTGTATAGCAAATAAGCGTAAAGTTGTCGTCTCGTACCTGTAAGTAATCCGGAATTTTTGCTACCCCTTTAATTTTTACTATATACATTGTTTTAAAATTTGTTACCTAATATTATTTAAAATAATTATACTTGCGCCTACAAAACTATAAAATAATATGAGAGATAAGAGACAAGTTATTCTCGCAGTATCATGCCTAAGTATTTTTGCTGCATGTAGCGTACCGAACAACTTTAGTAAAAACAATTACACAGTTACTCCCAATCCTTTAGAGTTAAAAGGTGATAGTGTTGAAATTAGCATCAATGCAACTGTACCTGCCAATTCAATTAACCCTAAGGCTGTAGTTACCTTTTCACCTTTTATTAAATGTGAAGACGGTTCAGTTATTAACTTAAAGGAAACTACTGTAAAAGGTACTAAAGCCAAAGGCAGTGCTGACCAAACTATTGATACCAAAACAGGTGGAAGTGTTAGCTATGCAACAAAAATTGCTTATACTCCTAGTATGAAACGCGCTCAGTTAATGCCTAAATTTACAGCTGCCGGTGTGGTAGTTCCTGTAACTGTTGGTGCATTGGCAGAGGGTACTATTACTACTCCTTTATTAGTAAATAATAATGACATAGCTATTTTTACCAGCGATGATTATAAAGTAGAAACCGTTAACAAAACAGTAAATATTTATTTCCCTGTTGATGTTGATAAATTCAACCCTAACTTTAAAGTAGGTAAAAGCTTAAGTAACAAAGCACAAATTGATGAATTACGTAACTTGTTAAAAGCTGATAAAAACTTTGTAGCACGTGGTATTGCCATCAATGCATATGCTTCGCCTGATGGAGAGTTAGATAGAAATACTAACTTATCAAAAGGACGTGAAGAGTCAACTTTCAAATTCTTTAAAAAAGAGTTGAAAAAATTAGGCTTTGCTGAAGTAAACGATGAAAACTTTACACGTGGTTATACTTTAGCTGAAGACTGGTTAGGTTTTGAAAAAGCTATTGTTGCTTCTGATTTTAAAGAAAAAGAAGAAATTTTAGCGGTAGTTAGAAACAAATCAATTAGCGATGAAGAACGTGAAGGTTTAATTATCCGTCAGTTCCCTAAAGTAAGAGCTAAAATCAGAGAAAATATTTTACCTACATTACGTAGATCGGAGTTAGTTATTAAAGGAGCTAACCCTATGAAAACGGATGATGAGTTAAAAACTTTCTACGGTATGTACGATAAGTTAACCCCAAAAGAATTATTCCACTTACAAGTTATTACTTCTGATGCTGCTAAAAAAGCAGAAGTATTAAATGCTTACCAAGCAGTAGAAACTAACGACTGGAGAAGTTTTAACGACTTAGCGGTTACTCAAATTAACCAAGCTAACTACGATGGTGCTAAAGCTAATTTAGAAAAAGCATTAACTATTAGTGCCGAAAACCCTACAGTATTAGCTAACTTAGGTGTTGTTTACAAAATGCAAGGTAACTATGTTGAAGCTGCTAAATACTACAACATGGCTGGTACTAAAGGTGCTGATGTAAGCTACAACTTAGGTTTATTAGCTATTAAAAATGGTAAATACGCTGAAGCTTCTGCTGCTTTCAAACAAAGTGGTATCAAAGATTTCAACGCTGCTTTAGCTGAATTGTTAAACGGTAATACCAACGGTTGCAAAGCAATTATTGATGGTATGAACCCTGACGAGTTAAAATGGAACCATTACTACTTACGTGCTATTGCTGCTGCCCGTGCTTCTAATTTAGAAGATGTAGCTGCAAACTTAACCAAAGCGGTAAGTCTTAACGGTGACGTTAGAAATATGGCTAAAAGCGATATGGAATTTGGTAAATTGTTTAGCAATCCATTGTTCCAAGGAGCTATCAGATAGTTAACTGAAAATTATTATACAAAAAAGGCCGTTCCATTTGGAACGGCCTTTTTTTATTGGTTGGTGGGGACTCCAACCATGGACAATTTAACAGTCTCAACAATCAATAAGCCGAAACCAACTTATTAACCTTATCAACTCCATAAACCTATAAACCGCTACCTCAATTTTCTTAATCTAGTTCATCGTTTTTAAATTTTGAACGTACGTAACTTTGTGTGCATAATACAATAGGTTATGGACAGAAAAGATTTTTTAAAGAAAGGATTTATGGGCACCAGTTTATTTGTTGCCTCAACTGCCATTGGCAATATTGCTAAAAACGATATTGACGAATTGAAAGAATTAGATATTGTAGGATTTAATCATATACCGAATACAACAACAAAAATTATGGAAAATACAGTTATTCATAAAGCCGAAACCCGTGGCGATGCAAACCATGGCTGGCTAAAAAGTAAACACTCATTTAGCTTTGCTAATTATTATAATCCGGATAGAATGCACTTTGGTGTATTAAGGGTTTTAAACGATGACAGTGTAGAAGGAGGGATGGGTTTTGGAAGTCATCCGCACGACAATATGGAAATTATTAGCATTCCGCTGGAGGGAGATTTGGAACACAAAGACAGCATGAACAATGTGGCTGTTATTAAAAGTGGCGATATACAGGTAATGAGTGCAGGCTCGGGTATATACCACAGCGAGTATAACAAAAGCAAAGAGAAACCGGTTAAGTTTTTACAAATTTGGGTATTCCCCAATAAACGCAATGTTACTCCGCGTTACGACCAGATAACTTTAAACTTAGCCGACAGGCATAATAAATTACAGCAAATACTATCGCCTAATCAAGATGATGAAGGTGTTTGGATTCACCAGGATGCATGGTTCCATTTAGGTAAGTTTGATAAAGGTGTTGCAACCGAATACCACTTTAAAAAACAAGGCAATGGTTTGTATTTGTTTAACCTGAACGGTACGTTAAAAGTAAACGGACAAACCATTGAAACCCGCGATGGATTTGGTATTTGGGATACCGATAAAATAAGCATACAGGCAGAAACGGATGCAGAGTTTTTGTTAATGGAAATACCGATGAGCGTATAATTAAAAAATGGATAACTATTTGTTTTAACGAAGTCAAAAACTCGAGTTTTCGGCTCCGCTCAAACTCCCCTTCGCTCAAATTGACAATTTTGATACTTTCCTACAAATAGGTGGTACTCAATAAAACACTTGTCAACGCTTTTAGAAAAATGGAAAACGCTACCGTTCAATGGTGGCGTTTTTTTATGTTTATATATTCCCCACATTCTTTTTGTTTATAGTTTTGGTAAGCTAATATTGTAAAAAAAGTTTCTCTTACTCATGAATCAACCTGACCTTAAAAAGCCATTAGCCGAGCGCGTTCGTCCACAAAATTTAGATGAATATATTGGGCAGGAGCATATAGTAGGCAAGGGGGCAGCCTTGCGCCAGGCCATTATCAATAAAACAGTTCCTTCCTTATTGTTTTGGGGCTCACCGGGAGTAGGTAAAACTACGCTGGCTAAAATTATATGCAATGAGTTGGGCTTACATTTTTACCAGCTTAGTGCTATTAGTGCAGGGGTGGCCGAAGTACGAAAGGTTATTGAAGAAGCCAAAAAAATAGGCAAAGTATTATTGTTTTTAGATGAGATACACCGCTTTAATAAAAGCCAGCAGGATGCATTGTTAGGTGCGGTAGAAAACGGCAGCATTATACTGATTGGTGCTACTACCGAAAACCCAAGCTTTGAAGTAAACAATGCATTGCTATCGCGTTGTCAGGTTTATATACTAAACGATTTAAGTGCCGATGATTTATTGGCTATTGCACAAGATGCTATTAAGCGTGATGAGTATTTGCAAAAGCGGGTGATTACGTTTAAAGAAACTGATGCACTGTTTGTGCAAAGTCAGGGCGATGCACGCAAGCTGTTGAACTTACTGGAAATGTTGGTGAACCATTTTAAGCCAAACGAAGAAGTTGTAATTGATAATGATATAGTAGAAAAAGTACTGCAACGTAAAATTGCGGTGTACGATAAAGATGGCGAAACCCATTACAATATTATATCTGCCTTTATTAAATCCATACGCGGCAGCGACCCTAACGCAGCGGTGTATTGGTTAGCCCGCATGATAGATGCTGGTGAAACAGTTGAGTTTATAGCCAGACGTATGCTTATACTCTCGAGCGAAGATATAGGCAATGCCAACCCCAATGCTTTGTTAATAGCTACCAATTGTTTTCAGGCAGTGCAAATGATAGGCATGCCCGAAAGCCGCATTATATTATCGCAGTGTGTTATATATTTGGCTACCTCGGTAAAAAGCAATGCCAGCTATATGGCTATAGACGAAGCTTTGGCCCATGTACGCAAACAAGGCAACTTACCCGTGCCATTACACTTGCGTAATGCACCTACCAAGCTGATGAAAGATATAGGTTATGGTACGGATTATAAATATGCGCATGTGTACGACAATAATTTTGTAGAGCAGGAGTTTTTACCCGAAGCCATTAGCGGACTTAAGTTTTACGAGCCCGGTAATAACCCGAGAGAAAAAGAGCTGAGGGCTTTTTTAAAGCAACGCTGGAAAGAAAAATACGGCTATTAGCCTATGGCGTTAAGCTATCTTTCTTTTTACCGAAAACATATTTAATACCAAGGGTTAAGCTGCTTTGAAAAGCCAGTACCGAGAAGCTATGGCGCTCATTATTATTGGAACTGGGACTGCCCGGGTAATTAGAATAATTAATAAAATTGGTTTGTGCTTCAATAGCCAAATTAGGCCTTACAAAATACACGGCACCAACATTAAGCATAGCTGAACTGTACCAATAGTTTGTATTATAGGTAGTGGTGCGGTTATCATTGGTGTTACTCGCATTTTCCTCTGCGTAAGTAGAAGCCAGCTGGGGCGATACCGTAAACCCTATTTGAGGGCTGGCAAACCAATATTTTTTTAACAGGATATTTAAACTATAAGTTTGTCTGTAATTGTCGGACTTATAAGAATAAGGAATGAGCGTGTATTCAGTGTATTCACTGTTGCTAAACTGAAAACTACTGTTAACAGCAGCCCCTAAACTTAGGTTGTTGGCAATAAAATATTCAAAAACGGGTTGTGCGCTTATTCTAAAAGAATTGTTCGACTGATATTTATCGGAGTCATAGGTAAAGCCTAAGCCTGCATTTAAACCTAAGGCAATGCTGCCTTTTTCAATTTGTGCTTTACTGCTTGTAAATGCAAGCACACTCATTAATACAATAATTGTTTTTTTCATAGTTTAAGTTTAATAGGTTTTGCCGTAACTATTTGTTCGGGTTTGTGCTACACAAATAAAACAAATTGAAGCATATTTAAATAAGCACGCTTATATTATTTTTAAACCTTTCCAGTTGTAAACCCATTACAATAAATAGGTCCTTAAAACAAAGCTGGAAAGAAAAGTATGGTTACTAGTTAAGGTGTTAAGCTGGGTTTATTGTTACCCAAAATAAATTTAACACCCACCATTAAGCTGCTTTGAAAAGCCAGTACCGAAAATACATGGCGCTCATTATTGTTATAGCTTGGGCTGCCGGGGTAATATGAATAGTTAACAAAATTGGTTTGTGCTTCAATAGCTATATTGGATTTTACAAAATACACGGCCCCAAAATTAAGCATGGCAGAGTGGTACCAATAGTTGTAATTGTAAGTATTGGTGTTGGTGGTGTACTCGGTGGAGTTATTGTATTCATAGTAAGTAGAAGACAGTTGAGGCGATAATGTAAGCCCTATCTGTGGGTTCATAAACCAATACTTTTTTAACTGGAGGCTTAAACCATAGGTTTGTGCATAACTGTTGGCTTTATAAGAATAAGGACTCACTTTGTAATCATCGTTGCCAAACTGGAAGCCACCATTTATGCCGGCACCCAGGCTTAAGTTACGGGCAATAAAATGTTCAAATACGGGTTGCACATTTATTCTAAATAAATTGTTTGACTGGTTAGGATCGCTGGCCCGGTTAAAGCCCAGCCCCGCATTAATAGTAATGGCGTTGCTGCCTTTTTCAATCTGGGCTTGGCTGCTTGTAAATGCAAGCAGGCATAGTAAGGTAATAATTGTTTGTTTCATGGTTTTGGTGTTTTAGTTTAAGAAATATACTATTTAATGCACACTTAAACGGTAGGCCGCTTGTTTTATTATCCTATTATTTTCTTAATATGTAAAAGCATCACCATATACTCCGCATCTACGTATTGTCCATTTATTTTTAAATCGTTCTTTACCCGTGTTCCCTGACTTTCAAAGCCACACTCTCTGTAAAAGTTAGCAGCCGAGGTTGAGTCCTCTGCATGCAATACCCATAAGTGAATTTGTTCCAGTCCGCTTAGCTTCTCCGCTTTTTCCAGCAAGGCCGTCATCAGTTTTTCACCCCATCCTTTGTTTCTAAAATCAGGGTCTATGTACATGGCATGTATCATTGCTTTGTGTCGTGCCTTTAAGCGCAAATCTCTGCGAAACTTTACAAAGCCAATCAACTCCTCCAGTTCGGTAAACATACCTAATACAAAACACTCCGGAGGTTCTCCAATGGTTTTTAACTCAGTTATAAAATCATCTTCTGTTTTCTCTATTTCATCCTCGTAACTTTCACTAAAGGACAATGGATTGGTCTGGTAACTTTTTAACCTGAGTTGCGTGTAGAGTGCAACATCTTTTTCTTTTAATATTCTTGTATACATTTTAAAAGTAGCTTATAAAGTATCTGCTTTTTTAAACGATGAATCAATCATTCCTTGCAGTACTTTCAAATCAACATTATCTAACTTATTTATGTAAAGACAGCCTCCACCTGTTTTATGCTTTCCCAGTTTTTCAAGGGCCTCTGTTTGGTGATCCATACCCACAGCAATGTATAAAGTAAGGTTGGCTTTGCGGGGTGCAAAACCAATTTTAAACCAATCAACCTCGCGGCCGGTAGCAGGACTTTTATACCGTTTATGGCCAAAACCTATAATGGAACTGCCCCATAATACAGGCTCTTCTCCCGTAGTTTTTTGCATCATTTCCATCAACACAAAACTATCTTTCCGCTTTTGCTCATCTGTTATATTATTCATGTAATCTGTTACATTTATTTCAGTTGGCTTGGTTTTTATGTCTGCCAGTTTCGATTTCTTTTCCGCCATGTGGATTGTTGTTTTGTTTGTTCTATTCAGTACCGATAGTGTTTATTATTTTGCCATGCATGTATCCATTTACCTGCATTTTTTTGCTACCCGTGCTGCAAAGTCGTTCAGCTTATCTTTTTGTTGTTTAGTACATTCAGTGCAGCTTTTTAACATTTTATTTTTTATAAGGCCGGCTTCTTCCTTTTCATGTCCTTCGGCACATATTTTAATTTCGCCAACTACCGTTTTTACCCATTCGTTATAGTATTTTGCTGTTATCAATGGCTCATTCATGGTATAGTTTAAAAACTCCCTTGTTCTTGTTTCTACAAAGCTTCTTGCCATTACGCCCAATGCTTCCGCATACGCTCCATCCGCTTTGTGCATGGTTTGGGTAACGGTTAAAAAATAAAAAGCTTTGGTTTCATCGTTAAGGGTAAACATACTATCCATTAAAGCCAATATATCCTTGTCGGGCGATGGTTCCCGTTTTTTAGCATAAATATCTTTACACACCTGCGAAATTTGTGGGTGTGCCAGGTAAAATGAAATGGGTTTACCCCGCAGCATTAAATCATTGTCTGTTGTACCAGTTGGTGTAAAACTGCTTGCTAAAAATACCGCCAGCAAAATAAAAAGGATATGTTTTAAAGGTGTTGTCATAATAATGGGGCTAATATAAATACGAATAAATAATTAAATGTTACATAATTATTGGTATTTATTCCTTGCACTTGCCCGCATTTTTGCAAATGAGTGTATGTATTTGTAAAGACGTTGCATGCAACGTCTCTACGCATCTCGACACGTTAGCATCTTACCGCTGTGTGCAGGTAAACTGTTTTGCAAATGTGTTATCAGGCTGTATTTTTCTTAGCTGTTGCGTATTCGTATAGCATTAATACAAATGGGAAAATAACAAATACACTCCAAATAGCCAGGTGTCTGGGTAGTATTTGGTAATGGTAATTTAAGAAGAAAACAAGGCCTGTTATAAGCACACAAAACAGCGAGTGTAAACTACTCACCTGCCTGTCCGAATACCTTTTAATATGGTTACTTTTCAATTCCTTCAAATCGCGGTAGTATTGCCCGTTAAACATAGTGCCCTTACCGGGTAAGAAACCCGCCAGCATAGTAAAATTCTGAACAATATAAATGCTTGCAATGCCCAATAAAAAAAACTGCAATCCAATATAAAGTCCGTGGCTGATGTCGGCTGTGTTTTCTATTTGTTCATTTTGGTAAACCCTGTAAATATTGTCAGCGGCAAAAAGCAACATAATAATAGAGCTCCAAATGCTCAATGTTAACCTGCCGGAGCGCGATAAAACAGTATTGGTAAAAGCATGGAATACCGAATAAAGCGCAAGCACAAAGCCAACCAGCATTAATACCATTATAAAGAAATTAGTAGTTTCAATAAAGCCATAATCTATTACCCAATAAATAACCGCTATAGATTGCAGCAGGGTAATACCTTCCGTTAGCTTTGGAATTACTTTGTCGCCATGAAAAGCAATGGAGAAAATGGTAAACATAACCACAAAGGCATAAGGCCATATTTCAATATGGTTTTCCAATTGGTAGCTGTACTCCTTTTTACCCGGAATAAAAGCAACAAAGCTAAAAGCAAAAGCCCCCAATGCTATCCATAAAATGGTAGACCACTTTTCGGTAATGCGCCTGCTTTCAAAAAACAACCCTGCTATTAATGCCAATACACTGATGGGTATTAAATGTTTGGTGGAGCTATGTATGCGAAAACCAACAGAAATGGTAATGGCCAGTAGCATCAGCCCAATGCCAATCATATAGGGTTTCAGGTCAAAAGCTTTGCCTGCTTTGCGTTTGGTGGGTGTGGTCTTTTTTGTTGCCAATGGTATGTTGTTGTTTATAAAAATATACTTATCCTTTTATTAAATCATCAATGAATGCATCCGTCAATTTTCGTTCTTTTATTTGTGCCCAACTACCGTTTGTCGCTGGAAAAGCATTTCTACAATAACCTGCTTTATTTTCAAAATCAAATAGTGCATGATAGTAGTTATTAATAGATAAAAAAGCTTTCGTAAAATCAGGTGTCCATAAAATTTTGATGGTGGATGTTTTGTGTTTGTCCGTTACACTTGCTACATCATAAATATGAAGAGCATCTAGTATAGTTTGGTTGTTATTGTTATCAATAGCATAAAAATAACCGGTTTCCCCGTCATCCTCAAATGCTACAGCATAACCATTGTCTGTAATACTATCTATAAAAGTATCATCACCTACATTAAATAGCTGTTCTTTGTAAATGAGTAATGTTGGTTTGTTACTAAACATGGTGGTTTAAAGAATTTCGTTGTTAAAACTTTATTTTATCTCGTTTGCAAAAGTATTTTGCGTCAATGGCTGAAGTCATACAACTATTGCCATAATAAATTTTATTGTTATAAGGTGTAACGGTGGTATCACCTTTACTATCAATATTCCGAAAAACTTTTGCACTATTCCATCCATAAATAATAGAGATAGTTTGATCATGCTTATTACATTTTGGACAAATCGTTTTGCCAAAATGTTTTTTGTAATCTTTGGGTATTTTAAAGGTCAATAAAATAGTGTCCTTATCCGTTGGTTTTATTGTTTGCATATAGGTAGCTTTTGTAGCTATGTCACTATAGTAAATGTCAAATGCTGTTTCCGCGTTTGCAGAAATGCTAAATGTTCCATCCTCATCAATAATATCTTGTCCAATAACCAATGTGTCAACCATGAATTCAATGGAGAGCCCCCAAACAGTATTTTTATTATCTGTAATAACTTTTCCTAAGAAAATAGTTTCCTTTTTTGGTGTTGCAAAACCCAAACATAAAAAGGTCAATATAGTTAGTGTAAGTATTTTGTATTTGTTTTCTTTGGTCATGAACTATTGCTAAAGTCGTTTTTGCTATGTTACGCAGCCTTGGAAACGAAGATAAAAATAAAATTGAAAACGAAAGGCTTTGTAAAGACGTTGCATGCAACGTCTCTACGCATTCCGCATTTCATTGCCTTTAAAAATGAAGGAGTACTAAATGACTTAATTTACTACACCTCCAAAACTAAAGGAGCATAAAACTATTTAATTTAGTGCTCCTTGAAAGCCGAAGGAGTATAAAAGCACTTCATTTATTACTACCTAAAAACCGAAGGTGTATAAAACTATTTAATTTAGTGCTCCTTCAAAACTGAAGGAGCATAAAAGCATTTAATTTATGGCAGGGTAAAAACTGAACCTGCCACCAAAAAGTATTTTACATATAGGGTAAAAACTGAGACAGTATGGAAAAACTATTTTTACTATATGTTAGAAACTGAACATGCCATAAAAAAGTATTTTACTACATGTACAAAACTGAACATGCCACCAAAAAGTATTTTACATATAGGGTAAAAACCGGGACAGTATGAAAAAACTATTTTTACTATATGGTAAAAACTGAACATGCCACTCAAAAGTATTTTACATGCATGTATAAAACTGAACATATATGAAAAACATGTTTTAGATACACATTAGAAATTGAACATATACCAAAAAAGTATTTTATATACATGTATAAAACTGAACATATATGAAAAACATGTTTTTGGTACACATTAGAAATTGAACATATACCAAAAAACTATTTTAAGTATATGGTAAAAACTGAGCCTGTCACCCAAAAGGTTTGTCTTATTAAATTGATATAAACTTAAAAGTATTTTTAGTTTTTGGATAATATTCAATATGCTTAGGATCTAAAAGTAAACTTGGTTGGAGATTTTTAAATAAATGATAATAATCTAAATTTTCTTTGAATTTATAATCATTAGTTTTATCAATTCCAAGTGGACTTATACAGTTATAGAATAGGACTATCAATTGAGAATTTGAAAGTTGTGCTTGGATTAAATTAATATAATATTTTTCGTCTTTATATATTTCTTTTCGTTCTTGTATTGCAAACTCAATTGTATTATTAATGTATCTAAAAAAGTGTCCTAATTCACTATTAGTCTCTAAAAAGAATTCTCTGAATAGATAGCCAACATATTCTTGTTCATTTAGAATATCTCTCCGTAACCATAGCTTTAAATCTTTATGGAATTGACCCTCACCATGCGCTAAACTATATTCACTATAAAACTCTTGAATTGTTTCAATTGTAATATCCTTTTTGTCTTTATTAAATACATCTTTATGATTATTTATTATTGGTAGAATAGCTCTGTTTTGAAGTTGATAGTTTCTTTCCATTTGCTGAAATGAGACATGTTCTACATCAGTGTTATCTAGTTCAAATACGGCATTGTAGAAAGGTTTCATGTTTATGATCAATCCAGTAAAAAAGTTTTTATTATTAATATCTTTAAAATCTTTACTTAAACTATGTATCATATCTAACATTTTAAAAAAGGTAGACTCAAATTGTTGCTTATGCAAATAACTTTGTTGTAGTTCCAGTTGCTCTCGTGTTTTCTTTAATTCAATTTCCTGTAAGTCATAAGTTTTTCTTATATATATAAGGGCAATAGTCGCAACAAGAGTTCCAATAATACCTCCAATAAAACCACCTAGTCCTCCAATTGAGCCAAATATATCTTCATGAGGATTTATAATTTTTATAGTCAAAACTATTTGAACTATTATGATTGTTATAATTATACCAAGGGCTATTAGTATTTTATCAAGAGGGTTTTCATGTTTGTTTTTCATAAGTTAATTTCAAGGCTTATAACAAATATATACTTAGCAATTCCTCTGGCAAGAGCAGAAACACTCTTTTTTATCAATCTAAATATTTAAAGTTTAGCTAATTTTCTTAGCAGAAATTTCCCTTACAAAATAAATTTTTAAAGTATCATTGCTACATGGTAAAAAACAAAGAATCATTTACCGATTTATTAGCCAAACTCAATACGCAGCAAGCCGAAGCCGTTCAGCAGATAGAAGGTCCTATGCTGGTAATAGCCGGGCCGGGAACGGGTAAAACCCAGATACTGGCTACCCGTATAGCCAATATACTGGAGCAAACGGATGCGCATGCAGAAAGTATATTGTGCTTAACTTATACCGATGCCGGTACCATAGCCATGCGCAAGCGCCTGTTAGATATTATAGGCACCGATGCCTACCGCATAGATATATTTACCTTCCATGCTTTTTGCAATACCGTTATACAAGATAACCTGGAATATTTTGGGGTACGCAGCTTAGATGCCATCAGCGAGCTGGAACAGATAAAATTTGTACAGGATATAATAGACGATTTTGCAGCCGACAATCCGTTAAAAAGATATACAGGCGAAATATATTACGAGACCAAACGCCTGCTTAACCTGTACCAGGTAATGAAGCGCGAAAACTGGTCGGCAGAACTGATTATAGTTAAAATAGAGGAGTACCTGAACGAGCTGCCAACCCGCGATGAATTTATATACAAACGCAATGGCAAAGGCTACAAGGCTGGCGATATAAAACAAGCCGCTTACGATAAGGAAGTACAGAAAATGAATGCCCTGCGTGCCGCAGCGCTTACCTTTAATACCTACCAGGCCAAGCTAAAAACGCATAACCGCTACGACTTTGCCGACATGATTCTGTGGGTGATAAACGCCTTTAAAAACGAGCCCAACATGTTGGCCCAATACCAGGAAAAATACCTGTACTTTTTGGTTGATGAATACCAAGATACGAGTGGAGCGCAAAACGATTTATTGTTTTTATTGCTCAATAATATAGAGCAGCCCAATGTATTTGCCGTAGGCGATGACGACCAGTCCATATTCCGTTTTCAGGGAGCCAACGTAGAAAACATAAGCAACTATATTAATAAATATAACCGGCAAGGTTTAGCCACAGTTACGCTTACCCAAAACTACCGCAGCAGCCAGCTTATATTAAATGCAGCCAAAGCTATTATAAGCCAGAACGAGTTGCGTTTGGATAGTGATAAGCTGTTGGTGGCAAGCAACCCAACTTATGCCGACTTGGCCATAAACCCTGCCATCTATGCGTATTACAATGCTGCCCACGAAAGCACCCATATAGCCGAACAAATAAAAGCCCTGCAAGATGAAGGTGTATTGTTAAGCGAAATAGCCGTATTGTACCATAAGCATGCGCAAGCCGATGATTTAATAACATGGTTGCAACACCACCAAATACCCATAAATACCCGCAGGCATGCCAATGCTTTTGACGAAGTGCTGGTGAAAAAAATAGTAACTATTTTACGTTATATCCATGCCGAATTAAACCGCCCCAACAGTGGTGAGCATTTGTTATTTGAAATATTGCATTACCAGTTTTTTAATATACCACCTATTGAAATAGCCAGACTGGCCAATACCATTACCCTTAAAAACAATACAGGCGATTACGATAAACCAAAGCTGCAATGGCGCGATGCATTGGTGAATACCTTTGTAAAAGCCAAAGTAGATTTACTCACCGAAAACAAAAAGACGATAGAAGCATTTACCAATGCATCTAACCAAATAGAAAAGTGGATAGGCAATGCCGTAAACTTAACCTTACAGCAGTTGGTAAAAGAAATTATAAACGACAGTGGCTTGCTGTTTGAAGCCCTGCAAAGCGAAGAGCGCACTTACAATATGCAGTTGTTGCATACCTTTTTCGATTTTGTAAAAAGCGAGTGCGCCCGCAATACCAAGCTTGCCTTAAAACAACTGGTTGAAACCATTGACCTGATGGAAAATGAAAGCGTAAGCCTGCCTACGCAAAAGCTGGTATACAACCCCAATGGCGTTAATTTTATTACCACACACTCCTCCAAAGGTTTGGAGTTTGAGTATGTTTTTATTATAGGCGCCAATGCCAACGTATGGGAAAAGGCCCGCAAAATGAGCACCTATTCCTTACCCGATACTTTGTTTGAAATATCGAAAGAGAACGATATAGAAGAGAAAAGGCGCTTGTTTTATGTAGCCATGACCCGTGCCAAAAAACAATTATCCATCAGCTATCTACTGCACGATAACAATGGCAAAGAATTAGAAAAAAGCCAGTTTGTAGCCGAGCTGGAAGAGTATGGAAACATACCCACCACCAGCTATACCGCCTCAGCCGAAGCCCTTACCCAATTTGAATTAACGGTATGGCAAAACCAGCAAATAGCTGCCCACAACGATTTATTTGCCAACGATTTTGTAGATGAGTTGCTCGATAAATACTCGTTAAGCGTTACCCATTTAAGCAGCTATTTAAAATGCCCTACCGCTTTTTATTTTAACAGCTTAATAAAAGTACCCGCTCCTTTAAGTGCCAGCATGACCTTTGGTAGTGCTGTGCATCATGCCTTAGAGCAATTGTTCCGTAAAATGAATGCCAGTGAGGAAAAACATTTTGCGGCCATTGAAGACATGGTAAAAGACTTTAACTGGTATATGCGCAGGTACGAGCAAAACTTTACCGCTAAAGAATACAAATTACGCAAAGAGTATGGCGATCAGTTTTTACCCAAATACTATAACCACTATATTAAAGACTGGAATAAAATAACGAGCGTGGAGCGAAGCTTGCGCAATGTGGTAGTAAACAATGTTCCTTTAAATGGTAAGCTGGATAAGCTGGAGTTTGACGGTAAAATAGTAAACGTGGTAGATTACAAAACGGGCAACTACGAAAATGCCAACGATAAGTTTAAGCTGCCCAATGCAGCCCAGGTAGCTACCGATGAAACACAAGGCAAAGAACCCAAGTTTGAAGATAAATACGGTGGCGATTACTGGCGACAAGCGGTGTTTTATAAAATACTAATGGATTATGATCAGTCGCCACAAACCAAAGACTGGCAAATGCGCACAGCTGAGTTCGACTTTGTAGAGCCCAACAAAAAAACAGGCGAGTTTAAAAAGATACGTGTCGCCATTACCCCGCAGGATATTGAAATGGTAATAGGGCAGATAGAATATGCGTATGCCAAAATAAAAGCCAAGCAGTTTAGCCAGGGTTGCGGCAAAGAAGATTGCCATTGGTGTACCTTTACCACAAACTACTATACCAATAAAAACAAAGTAATTGATTTAAGTACTGCTCACGAGGCCGCTGAGGAGGAAGGTTAATTGGTTGATATTGTTGAATGGTTATATTGTTAGTACTGAATTATAGTTAGGAGGTGTGCGTTGGCCCGACAAAAAAGCGAGCCGCGCATCAGGCCCTGCGCGCAGAAGCATTTTTTTGTCTAGACTTTTTGCTTACTTTTTTGTCAATGAAAAAAGTAAGATATTAAAAAACGTTATGAAGCTATCGGAACAATCCTTTTGATAATAATAGGGAAAGGCAAGTGATTGAAATGGCTTCACTGCGTTCGCCATAACGTATGTTGAGCGTAGCCGAAACATATTTTTTGTGTTCTCTTCCGATAGCTCCCGATAACTATCGGGACGGAATTCGCTCGAACTGACTAATAATTAAAAATTTTATTGATACAATAAGTGCTAAACTAAAACACTTTACTGGCTATGGCTTTGGTTGTTTCAGCCAAACCCATGGTATAATAATGCAATACAGGCGTACCTGCCGCTTTCAACTCTTTCGATTGTTGAATAGCCCATTCAATACCCACTTGTTTTACCGCTTTGTCGTCCTTGCATTTTTCCACTTCGTTGGTCAATGCTTCCGGTAAATCAATATGGAATACTTTAGGTAAAATAGACATTTGCTTTTTAGTAGTCAGTGGTTTTAAGCCCGGAATAATTGGTACCGTAATACCCATATCGCGTACCGTTTTTACAAAGTCTAAAAACTTCTCATTGTTAAAAAACATTTGCGTAACAATGTACTCAGCCCCTGCATCTACTTTGGCTTTTAACCATTTTAAATCAGAGCTCATATTAGGCGCTTCGTAATGTTTTTCAGGATAACCCGATACCGATATACAAAAGTTAGACTGACTGGCATTTTCCAAATCAGGGTCTAAGTATATGCCGTTGTTCATGTTCTTCACCTGGTGCAACAGCTCCAACGAAGTTTTGTTGCCATCAGGCTCAGGCGTAAAGTTGGGTTCGTTTTTAATATTATCCCCACGCAATACCAATACATTGTCAACGCCCAAAAAGTTCAATTCAATTAAAGCATTTTCGGTTTCCTCTTTGCTAAAGCCGCCACAAATTAAATGAGGTACTGTATCTATTTTGTATTTATTCATTAAAGCCGCACAAATAGCTACCGTTCCCGGGCGTTTGCGGGTATATACCTTATCAAATCCACCATCGCTTCTTTTGCGCAATACATACTCTTCGCGGTGGTAAGTTACATCAATAAAAGCAGGCTTAAACTCCATCAGCGGGTCAATACCGTTGAAAACAGAATTAATATCTTTACCCTTTAAAGGCGGTAATATTTCAATGGAAAATAAAGTGCTTTTAGCGTTGTTGATGATATCGGTAACTCTCATGAAAGGGGATTAATTGGACAAATGTATAATTACTTCACTTATATACCAGTAAATTTTATAGCAATAGGTTTTTTATATTGATAGATAGCTTGTTTTGTTATGAAAAGGGGTGGGGAAGGGGGCTCGAACTCAAAGGTCAATTTGAGCGGAGTTGCTTTCCGTGGTAATGTCTTCTGAGCAAGGGCTGTGTTTGGTGTTGTTGAAGGCCGTATTGTTTTCTATAATTACTACCAACTTTATGCTCGCGGACTTATGCAGTTGCCAATTACGGAACGAAAATCTGTCAACCAAGATAAAAAATAATGCAAAACTAAATGCTGAATTTAAGAGTGATAACGGCAACTGCGCAAGATTGCTGTTAGCTGCTGGTTTTTCTTTCAAATTTCAAGTCTGCCGCTTTTAATAATTGTAAAAAACGTCCAATTTCTGTTGATTCTACTGCGGTATTACTAGGGTCATTTTGTATGGTTGTAATTATAGTTTCTAATGTAAGAAATTCAATTTTTACTTTAAATCCTTCTTCTCCGCTCAAACTGTCAAGAAAAAGTTGGTTGTTACAAAAGTCATTTACATATCTGCTATTGTTTAATTTTGTCACAGCTATAATATAGTTAAATTGTTTTTGTTTTGTCTCTTCGAATATTTTGTTTCTAAACGCTTTTGACCAAATAGGGTCAGTCAATTCACGAAAAGATTTCCAAACTTCTCGCCCACTTACTTTTGTCGAGTGCTTCTCAGGGTCAGATAACCAATGCAAATGTTTCTCAACATTAAAACCACCCTGCCAAGATTTGCAAGTAACAACATTAGTTGTCTTTTTTTGTAAGTTGACCGAGAGAATGTCAATGTCTGAGTGAACACTATATTTGTTTTTTTCTTCTTTTTTTATTGAGCTTTGGTCAGGCCGATATTTTACATTGTGTTTTGTAAAAGTTGCAACTTGTCTTAAAAAGTAGCCGTCAATTAATTGTTCTAATATGTCTTCTTTCATTTTTCGTGTCGTGTTTAAACTTGGAGCTGCATCTACCCGAAGGGTGGGATTTATACCACAAAACTATCTTTGGAACACGAAACCCCACCTTTTTGGTAGGCGCTGTTGCGCGTTCGTATTACTTTCACCTGCTAAGACTGTCGTTCCATTGATGCAGAAATATCATTTAAAATGTCTGACATTTCTTGAAGGCCTATTCTGTCTCTTTGTATGCATGCACGAATTAACAATGTCATATCTTCAATTGGAATTTCGCTCGAACCATGAGGACTGAATTTGCCCTCTTCATTATAAACTGCTCTTCTAATAGATTCAGTTTGCTCGTCTACTGGATTATTTTCTGTCCAAGTAGAAACTCCTATTTGAATTTCGTGATTATCAAGACTAGGATGTGGAAATGCTTCTCTTACTTTCATAGAATTTTATTTTTTAAATTAATATTGTTATTGCAATCTTTGTGTTCGTGTTACTTTGACTATAATGCGGTGCAGTGACAAGTCAGTACATCTTGTGTATTATTTTAGCTTTGTGTAACTTCTATTGCAAATCTTGCATTATATGCTTTACAAATACAAGAGTATAAATACCCTTTTTTCGTAGTATAAATACTCTTTTTTTATACCCGTTGTTATGAAACAAATAGGTGTTTGACTTTTATCCTATTTGTTTTCAGTCATTTAAAGCCACATAGGTACAAGCAGTTCTATTTAGCCAGGCAAAGCGGGTTCTTGTTTAAATATATTTATATATATAGGTTTGGGGATAATTGTTCTATACAATCATTAGATATAATGAAGAAAATAACTTTAATCTTAGTAGCAATAACTTTAACAGCCGCGTTTGGTATGGCGACTGTTTACCTGCGGACAAGCAATGCGAAACAATTGCAGAATGACCCAATTGAACAAATTGCAACTGCAAGTTTTCAGGCAGTTGAACAAGACAACTCAACACTAGCAATTCCTGTAGACACAAGTAAGGTTGCACAATCAAGGAACTCTGATGATTGTTTTACTTACGAATGTGCCTATCAACAATACCTTGCTATGTTGGAAGGCAAGAAACCTTTAGACTTTAAACGTGCTGTTTTTATATACGAAAACACGTATTTGAAAGGAGCTTTAGATTATGCCGAGTTTTCAAATCATTTTACAACGGTTGCACAAAAACTAAACGATTACATCAATAAAAAAGGAATTGCTTCATACAAAACAGCAGCACAATATGCCATTTTTAGTTATATGTATGAGCCATCTTACCTCAATGATAGTCAGGTTTTCAAATACGATTTCAATGATTTTTTAGGTGATAAAGACTGGACAAATATGTTTGTAAGCAAAGTAATGAAAACAAAAATGGGTAACTGTCACGGATTACCTTACTACTATAAGTTACTTTCAAACGAACTTAAAGCCGAATCATTTTTGGCTATTGCACCCAATCATATGTATATTAAACACATTGATGAAAATGGAAAATGGGTAAATATTGAACTTACAAACGGACACCTTTCAAGCGATGCTTGGATGATTTCCTCAATGGGAATTTCAGCAGAAGCAATAAAGAAAGGCATTTATATGGATGGCTTATCAGAAAAAGAATCTATTGCTTTATGCCTTTGGGATTTGGTGATGGGTTATGAAAAAGATAACGGCTATGACGATTTTGTTTTAAAGTGTTGTAATACCGTAATAAAATATTACCCAACATGTATTACAGCACTAATGACAAAACAAAATTGCTTACAATTTATTGGCAAAAAGCAGCAAGCAGAAGCAAAGAAAAAAGGTATTAAGAAAAACACACCCAAAATGATTGCAACATACAAACAATTCAAAGCATTAAACCAACAAATAAAAAAACTGGGCTACCGGGAAATGCCTCAGGACTTATATGAACAATGGATTAAGTCTGTTGAAAATGAAAAACAAAATACAACAACCAATAATAAAAACTAATAAATTAGCAACATGAAAAAGGCGATAATAATTTTAGTTTCATTAAGTTTTGGCTTCGCCAAAATTTATGCTCAAAATGATAACCCTTATTCTGTTTTCGGTTATCAGGGTAAAGTTTTAAAAACTCCGGAAGAAGAAAGCGGAAGGCAATATTTGTTTCTTAATACAAACGATACAACTCAAAAGTTAAAGACAATTGCTTTCAATACAAAAACACAGTCGATTGAATACATAGACCACAATAATGTTATTTACAAAACTGATAGTTTACTACCAACCTTTGTGCTTCGTTTTTTAAGCACGGACCCACATGCAAACAAATATCCGGGAATGAGCCCGTATAACTTTGTTGGTAATATGCCAACAAGAGCCATTGACCCAGACGGAAAGGATATTTATATATTGTTTTATACAAGTGGAAATAAAAGAGGAGATGAAATGTTTAGAGCATCAGCTTTAACTCGACAAAAAGACATTGAAAACAGCAAAGGATTTGACCCTTCAAAGGACAAAGTTGTAGTTTTAGCCGTTCAAGATATGGCTTCAATTCAAAAGCAAGTTAATAATACAGTAAAGACTTTTAGCTCTCAATACGGACAAACTCAGGAATTTAGTATTTGGTCACATGCAAGTCTTGACGGTCCAACGGGAACGGCACCAACGAGTTCAAATGCACTTGATGGAAAGCAAATGACAACTACTGGTTGGGGTAATATTAACTTTAATTGGAAAAATAATGGTGCAGGAACAAATGCAAATTTTTTCGGCTGTAGAACCGGAGTGAATGGAGAACAAGTCGTTGATTATGGTGCTGGATATGGTTCTGGAACACAAGCAACACCATCTTTTGCAAACAAATTGTCTTCTCTTTCTAATTTTAATAATGTAAATGTTGCAGGTCAAACATCTTTTGCCTACCCTTCGGCTTTTACTAATTATAGACAAAATTCAGAAAATGGTGCAGACAATTTTATAAACAGTGAAAGTAATGGAATGGTTTATTTCCAAAGAACATATATGGTTGGAGGCAATCCCAGTTTTATGGGTCTTAACACTGATGCAAGCCAAACAACTGCTTATCCCATGCAGACAAATGTAAATGGACAAACAACAGGAACAGCAACGCAACAAGGAACTACTAAAAAGCCATGATAAAAAAAATATTCTTCACCCTTTTGATATTGATTGTAAGTTTTATTGTTTTTCAATTACTCAACCATTTAGTAATTGAAAAAATTATTATTGGAGACCCATGTGAATACGATACAGAAGGAAATGAAACAGGTAAATTGTTTAACTTGTTTTATACCATATCATCCAATACAGGCTATCATCCGGAACCATCATTGTTTAATTTTTATTTTACTACTATATTGAGTACTGTAATAGGTTTACTCGTAGCATATAAACGACTTTGGAAACCGACAGGAAAAAGAAGTACGAATGCCTAGTGGAAGGAAGTTTCTTCTTAGAACAAAAGCATTGCAAAATTTAGTACCCGAAGCCAGAGTCGAACCAAGTATGTTTTTCTTAAGTCAATCATAAAACCAACCAATTTGTGATGGCTTTGTGTTCTACTATTACATTACTATCGCTGCATTAATTAGTTTGTACTTATTATAAACGCTACACGTCTATTCTTTTGTCTGCCGTCTTCGGTATCATTGGTTGCAATGGGTTTTAAACCGCCAAATCCGGTAAAGGTAATATGGCTTTGGTTTATTCCATTTTTAATTAAATAATCAGCCACAGATTTTGCCCTTGCCATAGAAAGATTTTTATTGTGATGCTCATTTCCAATATTGTCTGTATGTCCGCTTATTTCAATTTTATGAGTAGGGTTCAATTTTAAATATTTCACCAACCTATCTAATTCTGCATAAGATTGTGAAAGAAGTGTGCTTTTATCATTCTCAAATAGTATGTTTTTAAGGATTATATTTTCCCCAATTTTAGGTGTTAATGGCTCCGTTGTATTTTGCTGAAAGATATCTCCTCCCTTAATATCATCCATATGAACAAAACCATCTCCTCTAATAAATAATCCACCTGGCTTTAACTCCGGAATATCAATCGTAATGGAGTTGATAAGTGTTTTACCATTTGAGCCATACAATTTACCAGTTACATTGGTAGCAGTATTGAATCTTATTTCAGCTCTATACCATACACCCATTCGGTATGATTGATTGACTGATTTTAAAATGGGGTTTGTATAATTAGGGCTACTAGCAAAGTGCATAGTATTGGTACTTGGATCTATACATAAATAGAAAGCCTTTGAAGCATCGGCTCCAAAACCAAAGTGAACCCTTGATGGTATTTCAAAACGCTGCCACCAACTAATTATTTGTCCTTGTGTTCCTATTTTTATATCAGTACGAAACATCAGCTCACTTGAATTTCTAAGTCCAAATTTACCTGTATGTGCAGAAAGCGATGTTTTTTTAGAAATAACATTGTTTTTATTGCTTGCATTAACCCAAGGTGTCCAAGGCCATGAATCAGTAGTTTCAAAATTTTCTATAGTGGGAATATTCTCGTCACCTTGTCCGAAAGCTTTGCTACATAAACAAAATAGCAAAATCAGGATTAGTAAGTTTTTGTTCATTGTCATGGGTATTTAGTACATACAGAAAATGGTACTCGGAGTTGGAGTCGAACCATGCATATTCTCATCAAGTCGAACCTATTTATGGTCGGTGAGGACACCAACCATGGGCAGTCAGTATTATTGTATAAACAACAGCTTACCTACTATCGATTTACTGCCATCTTTATTAGCGGCATAAACCACATACACACCTGTTTCTACTTTACTGCCTGCAAAGTTGCGTCCGTTCCATATAGCAAAGCCTCCGTTAGATGTTGTTTCCGCTACCAGGTTACCTGCCACATCGGTAATTTTTACATTTACATTCTCCGCCAATCCTTTAATAGAAATATTGCCGTCAAAACCTGGCTTAATAGGGTTCGGGTAAATCTCTACCCCTTTAAAGCCTTTATCTGCTTCGGTAGCATCGCCCATATAGCTGATAATACCTTTGGCCGTACCAAAAAATACTTCGCCTGTATTGTCGTTAATGCCTATACTTATAATAGCATTATCCAGCAAGGGACTGTTTTTAATGGTAAAGTTTTGCAATACGGTATAACCATCAGGCGATACCAGCCAAACACCATTGTTGGTACCTATCCATTTACGGTTGGCGCCATCTACTTTTATGCTGGTAATGTTTTCACCACCTAAAAAGTTGGCGTATACCAAACCTGCTTTTATCACTATTTGTCTGGAGTCGTACGACTGGCCGTTGTTTTCAAATATTAAATCAGGACTGCTGAAAATACACAAGCCATTGTTAGTACCTACCCACATTTCGCCTTTCCTGTCTTTGCTGATGCAGTTAACCTGGTTACTTGGCATTTCGCCATTGCCTTTTTCTTTGGTCAGTACTTTGTAGCTGTCGTCACCGGTGTTTAATAAATCTTGCCCGTGGTTATAAACCAACAAACCTCCGTCACGCGTATGGGCTATCCATTTATTGTTTAAATCGTCAATGCTGATGGCGCTTACTGCATTGTTACCACCAAAGGCACTACCTACCGAAAAACATTTTAAAGTACCATCTGTGGTGAGCACACAAACAGGTTGTCCGCTTGAGTGGTTGGTTAACCATATATTATTGTCAACGTCCATAGCCAAACCGGCTACACGGCAACTACCTGCAAATACTTCCTGCAATGCACTGTTGCTTTTGTTGTAAACGGCTTCCACTTTCCCGGTCGGGTCCATTTTTACCAAACCGCCACCATACGATGCACCATATAACTTATTGTTATAAGCATCGTAAGTAAGGTTTAAAATATCCCGAATAGAATCAGGCGTAAGGGATAAAGCAGAATTATTGGGATTAACGGTATTGCTCCAAGTGGTGCCATCGTATATATATATGCCATTGTGGTTAAAACCTTCGTTAAAAGAGGGTGCGTAACCACCGGCTGCATACATCAATCCATTGATAAATTTAAAATCCGTAGCCAAACTTTTTAAAGGTCCGTTAGGGGCTATATAATCAATGCCGCCAAACTCGCCACCCGGAAAAAGCTGTAAGCCATAAGAATCGTCAATAGTGGCAAAGCGGTTGTTAGGTAAAACCAAAGCTGAGTTTTTATAGGGACTGCTTGTTTTATCCAATACATTATCAGTATTAATGGTGCTTACAAAGTTGGAGTCAGTAATAACCAACTTGCTGTTATAAACCTGTAAATCGTTTACCACTTTAATGGTTCCGCTGCTTACAGGGGTCCAGTTGTTGGTATCGTATTCCTGTAAAGTACTGTCTATTTCGGCATAAACTTTATTGTTAAAAGTTTCTATTTTATTGCTTTTGGTTGAAGCTTTAATTTTAGTCCAGAAAGTAAAGTCGCTTAAATTACCGGTGGTTAAGTTAGCTCTGTATATTCCATCAATACAGCTTGCATAAATAAAATTATTTAAAATGGCTATATCCAGTATTTCTATAGTGCTGCCGTTAGGGCCAATGTTTTGGTACGAGTCAAATATCTGCGCTTTGTTAATATCAATAACGGTAATGCCAAAGCTACAAGCAAGGTAGGCTTTGCCATTGTAAAAAGTAACATCGTTAATGGCTTTTTTACCAATAATATTGCGTTGGTATATTTGTGGCATATTGGTAACCTGTCCGTTTACCATTAAATCAATATTGCTGTTTTGGTACACAATAAACAGCATGCTGTTTATTGCATTGGCACGTAACAGGCGAACCTCCACATCAGAAAGTCCTTCGGTTTTTGAAATACGCTCCGTTTCGCGGGTGCTTTCATTGTAGCTGAACAAGCCGCTGGCTGAGCCACAATACACCGTACTGCCTAAGGCCGCCACCGCATTGTTTTTTAAATAAGGTAAATGTACGCGCCATGAGCCCAAACCGCCTTTGTTTTGAGCGGTAGTGAATAGGGGTAAGGCAAAAATTAAGTATATGAAAAATCTTTTTATCATTCAGGTGCAATTACGGTAAAGTAGTTAGCAAACGTAAATTCAATCAGTTTATTTTACAATAATATAAAAGTAAACTGTAAGTGTATGGCAAAATTATTTGATTATTTTGCACCCGTTTTATGTGGAGCAAATTAGCTGATTTTATTCTTAAATATAGATGGCAAAGCCTTTTAGCCATTTTATTAACAACCGTTTTTTTCGGTTACTACGCAAGCAAAGTTCAACTGGCTTACGATTTTGCCAAAATTATTCCGGCCGATGACCCGGATTATATTGATTACATAAAATTTAAAAACACTTTTGGCGAAGATGGAAGCTTGCTGGTAATAGGAGTGCAGTCGGATAAAATATTTGAATACAACTTTTTTAAAGACTGGGCTGATTTAACCACCAAAATAGAAAACATTGAAGGGATAGAGAAGGTTGTTTCGCTAAGTAATATCCAAACCATATACCGGAACGATACGACACAAACCTTGAGCTTAAGTCCGTTATTAACGACTAAAATAGCTAACCAAACGGAATTAGATAGTTTTAAAACCAAGGTGGCCGACCTTAAATTTTACAACGGCTTTTTATACAACCCTGAAAACAATGTAACCCTTTTAGCCATTACGCTTAAAAAAGATGTATTGGATAGCAAAGGCAGAATTCCATTAGTACTTAGCATAGAAAAAGCTGCGGATGCATTTGGGGTAAAAAATAACTGCGAAATGCATTATTCGGGTTTGCCTTATATAAGAACTTTAATGAGTAGTAAGGTAGCTGACGAAATAGAAATATTTATTTACCTTTCTATATTAATAACGGCTGTTTTTATTTTCGTATTCTTTAGGTTTTTAAGTGCCGTTATATTGTCGTTGCTGGTAGTTATTATAGGTGTTATATGCACCGTTGGTACCACTGCCTTGTTTGGTTATAAAATGAGTTTGCTTACGGGCATTATTCCTCCTTTAATGGTTATAGTAGGTGTGCAGAATTGTATTTACCTGCTAAACGTATACCACCAGGAGTTTTTAAAACACAACGATAAAATTAAAGCCATTAAAGAGTTGATTGCTAAAAATGGTTTGGCTTTGTTTTTAACCAATATTACTACCGCCATAGGCTTCTGTGTATTTAGTTTTTCGGGCAGTTCTATGCTTGACCAATTCTCTGTAGTATCTGGCATTAATATTATGCTTATTTACATTATCAGTTTGGTGTTAATTCCTATTGTGTACAGTTATTTACCGGCACCAAAAATTAAGCATACCAAACATTTAAAAGCCAAACGATTAAATAAAGTATTGGCTTACTGTAATTACCTGGTGTACAAAAAACGCAAAGCCATTTATATTGGAACCATTCTGTTGGTTTTGGTAAGTATAGGCGGAGCTTTGATGGTTGATGAAACAGGTTACGTGGTTGATGATTTACCACAAGACAATAAAGTATACAAAGACTTAAAGTTTTTTGAAACCAATTTAAAGGGAATTTTACCTTACGAAATATCCATTGATACCAAGAAACCGAATGGCGTAAAAGACTATGTTACCCTACAAAAAATTAACAGGCTGGAAAAAGAATTGTCCAAAGTACCTGAGTTTAGCAGAGGTGTTTCCGTAGTCGATTTTTTAAAGTTTGCCAACCAGGGCATGCACTATGGCGACCCTAAATATTACCAGGTACCGGATGTGTTGGATATAAGCGAAATAGTAAACTACCTGCCTAAGCAAACAGGGAAAGTAAATTTACTCAAATCAATGGTTGATAGTAATTTTCAAACGGCCCGTGTAAGTATTCAAATGGCTGATGTGGGTTCGCAAAAAATAAAAAACATTCATAAGCTGGTACAACAAAAAGTTGATTCCATTTTTGATAAAACCAAGTACGATGTAAAGCTGACCGGTACCAGTGCTATATTTTTAAAAGGCAACGATTACCTCATCGATAATTTATTAAGTTCTGTATTTTGGGCTTTGTTGTTAAACTCGTTCATGATGATATTTTTATTTGCTTCGTGGCGCATGATGCTGATATCGCTTTTACCTAACATCATTCCATTAATAGTTACCATTGGTATTATGGGCTTTTTCCATATACGCCTAAAACCTTCTACCATTATTATATTCAGTATTGCTTATGGTATTGTAGTTGACTTTACTATTCACTATTTAGCCAAATACCGCCATAGTTTAAAGAAAAACAACTGGGATATGAGTATAGCCATTCCTGAAAGTTTAAATGAGGCAGGTCCGAGTATTATTTATACTGCGGTAGCCTTGTTTGGTGGGTTTATTGTATTTGCTGCCAGCTCATTTGGTGGCACAGTAGCCTTGGGAATACTTACCTCTCTATCGTTGGTATTTGGTATGCTGATGAATTTATTATTGCTGCCATCTTTGTTGTTATCGTTAGAAAAATCAATCAACAACAAAAAGGAATTTGATACCACTTTTGTAGAGGTAGAGCCGGAAGATTAATGAAATAAAAGTTTATTAGCCCTTAAGCTAATAAACTTTCTCCATCCATTTCTTTTGGTTTATGAAGGCCAATTAAAGCCAAAGTTGTTGGTGCTAAATCAGCCAACTTACCATCGTTTATTTTATCGGGAATATGATTGCCTACCAATATCAAAGGTACATCGTTGGTGGTATGGGCTGTATTGGCTGAGCCATCCGGGTTCATCATAAACTCACCATTACCATGGTCAGCAGTAATTAAGAAAGTATAGTTGTGGGCTAAACCTGCTTCAATAATCCGGCCTAAACATTCATCTACTTTTTCTACTGCTTTTATTTCAGCAGCAATAACGCCCGTATGTCCAACCATATCAGGATTGGCAAAGTTTACACACATAAAATCAGCTTCGTTTTTAGCTATTTCGTCCAATGTAAATTGGCAAACACCTTCGGCATTCATTTCTGGTTTAAAATCGTAAGTAGGCACATCCTTTGGCGATGGTGCCATGTGGCGAACCTCTCCTTTAAATAAGCTTTCACGCCCACCACTAAAAAAGAAAGTTACATGCGGATACTTTTCTGTTTCGGCAATACGTACTTGTTTTTTATGGTTGGTTTGTAATACTTCGCCTAACGTATTGTTCAGTTCAATATCGGCAAACATGACGTTTACATTTTCAAATGTTTTATCGTAATTGGTGAGTGTAATATAGTGCAAAGGTATTTTAAACATACCATTGGCTACAAAATCGTGTTGGGTTAAAGCTTGGGTAATTTCCCTGCCTCGGTCTGTTCTAAAGTTAAAACAAATTACTACATCGTTAGGCTCCATGGTAGCCATTGCATGGTTGTTTTCATCCACACATAACAGTGGTTTTAAAAACTCATCCGTTTCGCCTTCGGCATATTTGTGTTTAATACTTGCCAGTACATCGTGTGTTTTTTCGCCTATACCATTTACCATTAAGTCATAGGCCAGCTTAATACGTTCCCAACGGTTATCCCTGTCCATGGCATAGTAACGGCCAATAACACTGGCTAATTTACCATTGGTTTGTTCCAAATGGTTCATTATATCAGCTAGGTATTTTACCCCATTATTAGGATCCGTATCGCGTCCGTCAGTAAAGGCATGTAAATAAAAATTGTCGAAGTCGTTTTCTTTAAGTATAGAGCATAAGCCTTTTAAATGGTTAATGCTGCTGTGCACACCACCATCGCTTAACAAACCCATTAAATGTATTTTTTTATTGTTGCCTTTGGCATGTGCAATGGCATGTTTCAATACATTGTTATCAGCTACTTTATGTTCACGGAACATTTTATCAATCAGCACCAGTTGTTGGTACACAACCCTGCCTGCTCCAATATTCATGTGGCCCACTTCACTGTTACCCATTTGTCCATCGGGCAAACCAACCCATTCGCCACTGGTATGTAACAAACTGTTCGGGTACTTTTTTATCAAAGCATCAAAGTTTGGAGTATTGGCTAATTCAATAGCATTACCGGGGTATTTGGTTCCCTGTCCCCAGCCATCAAGTATTAATAATATAACGCGGTTATTCATAAATTGGAGTGCAAATAATTATAAATTATTTAATAGCGCAAATGTATTATAAAAACACGTACAGAGCCCGTTTTTAATAGAAGTGAGTGTAATTTAATCTGCTTGAGTTTTAAGTCAAATTACCTTTATTGGTAGAGACGTTGCATGCAACGTCTTTACTAAATGGTTTTCAACTGCGCTCGAACTGACAGTATTGATAGGGCAAAAAAAAGGAGTAAGTTATTAGCTTACTCCTTTTTTGTTATTCAACTAACCATTTCTGGTTAAATGATTTGTCGTTTTCCTGAAACTTAATAATGTATAAGCCTTTTGCAAATTCGCTTGCATTTAAGTCGAAAGTATGTTCGCCACTACTTAATTCATCGTTGCAAATATTTTTAACCAATTTACCGCTGATATCAAAAATACTGATGTTAATGTTTGATTGGCTTTGAGTAGTAAATGATAATTTTGAAACGCTGTTACTAGGGTTTGGATTTAAGCTGAATTTAATATTTTCTTTTAATCCGTCAGCAACACCTACAGGAGTGCTAATAGAAACATTGTCAATATAAGTATTGTTGCCTCTGCGAGCTTGTAATTCAAATCTAACCCTGAAGTTAGTGTATGTTTTATAAGCAGCTAAATCTAAAGTAATGGTTTTCCATTGGCTGCTGGTAGGTACAAACTCAGTTGCAGTTACATCAGCTGTTTCTATATCTGTTACGGTGTATGTTTTAGCTAATATTTCAGTTCTTCCGTAATTGTCAGAAACGTATACGTTCAATTGATCTGTTGAACCGGCTACTCTTCTGGCATGTGCCACTTTAAAAGTTAAAGTAGGGTTGGTTAACTGGCTAATATTATAGTTTCTGGTATGGAAAGCATCGCGTGTATTCAATGTGCTGGTAGCGCCATTTTTAAAAGTCGATATGCTCATACAGTTGTTGTCATCAAATCCAACCGAATTGTTTACTGCCCAACCATTGACAGGGTTATTAAAGTTTTCAATAAACCAAGTAGTAGTAGTTTCCTGGAAACTTGTATTAAATGGTGCTGTAACTGTAGCCGGGGTTAATACTTTGTAGGTTCCGTCAGCATTTAAACCTGCGGCTGATATGTTAGACGCAGAATAAATAGTTGAACGGTACTGACTCAGTAAGCTTTTCATACGTGTTACTTGTCCGGCAGTGTACATATTCATACAAGTACCGTCAGCATAATCCATATAGTTCTGTACATTATCAGGTAAATCAGGTACATCGTTGGTACATGAGTTTTGACTGGTAGGGCAACCGCTTGTAGAGGTAGCAACCGGTGGCGTATCGCAAACCTGATCTCCGGAACCTGCACAATTAGAAGCCGTTCCGCCTACGCAACCACCTTGGAAAGTATGGTATAAACCACACCAGTGGCCTGCTTCGTGCGTTACTGTTCTGCCCCATTGGGTTTGTTGAAATTGGTAACCAATGGCTCCAATATTATCTGCTCTTACTATTATACCATCAGTACTGGCTGAACCTCCGTTAGGAAATTGCGCATAACCCAGAGTTGTTCCTGCAGTGCTACCCGATGCTGCAATGGTATTAACAACCCAGATATTAAAATATTTTTTGCTATCCCAATAGCTTAATGCTTTGGCTGTATTGTCTGCATTTACTGTTTTAGCTGCATTTAAAATTCTGTTTACCCCATCCATTGGGTTTCCGTTAGGGTCATATTGAGCCAATCTGAATTCAATTTCTGCATCAGCGGCACGTGTATTTGTCGATGCGCCCCCATTGGTTCCAACCATTTTTCTATAGTCTTCATTTAGAACCCTGATACAATCGTTTATTTGTGCTTGAGTAATGTTTTCTAAACCACTATTGTGTATGATATGAAAAACAACCGGTATATAAATAACAGTGCCTTTTTTGCCCATTTGTAACTTAGCCGCATAATCGCGGGCAATGGCATTGGCTTTTTCTTCCTCAATTTTAGCCTGAGGATTTTGTTTTACATACTCTTCGTATAATTCATCTGTTGCACAACGTTGTGCAAATGTGCTGATACTTGAAAGGAGTAGTAGGGAACATAAAAATCTCTTCATTTTATAATTTTTTAATGCGGTAAATTAAGTAATAATTATTTAATAATGTTGTATTTGCTTTGTTTGCCTTTAGTAAAAATAACATTAACTAGCTATAAACTTTATTTAATAAATAATAATCAACCAGTACCAAAGCGGCCATTGCCTCTACAATAGGAACGGCTCGGGGCACTACACAAGGGTCGTGGCGACCTTGGGCTGTAAATTGGGTGTTTTCAAAATGCGTGTTTACCGTATTTTGGTTTTGTTTAATGGTAGAAACAGGTTTAAAAGCCGCTTTAAAAACTATATCCATTCCATTGCTTATGCCACCTTGAATACCTCCGCTGTGGTTACTTTGGGTGGTGAGCTGCCCGTCTTTCATTTCAAAAATATCGTTGTGCTCACTGCCTTTCATGGTAACGCTGTCAAAGCCATTTCCTAATTCAAACCCTTTGCAGGCATTAATGCTTAAAATAGCTTTACCTAGTTCAGCATGCAGTTTATTAAAAACAGGCTCACCTAAACCAACAGGTACTTTTTTGCAAACACAGGTAATAACTCCACCAACCGAATCACCTTCCTGTTTCACCTGTTCTATCAAGGCTATCATTTTATCAGCCGTGTTGTTATCCGGGCATCGAACTATATTTGATTCAATAGCAGCAAAATCAAGGGCGTCAATATCCTTATCCAGTTTAATGGTATGGATTTGCGAAACAAAAGTGTGTATTTCAACACCAATGTTTTGAAGTATCATTTTGGCAACAGAACCCGCCAATACACGCGCTACGGTTTCTCTGGCCGATTGACGGCCTCCACCTCTTACATCCCTGATACCATATTTTTGTTGGTGGGTATAATCGGCATGTGAGGGTCTGTATATATCTTTTAAATGCTCGTAGTCTTTCGATTCGTGGTTTTTGTTTTTAACTATAATAGTTAAAGGGGTACCTGTAGTTACTCCATCCAATAAACCACTTAATACTTCAAAGCTTTCGTCTTCGTTTCTTTCCGTAGTTATTTTCGATTGGCCGGGTTTGCGTTTGTTTAAATCAGCCTGCACCAAATCGAAATCAAATTTTATTTTTGGTAAAACGCCATCAATAATTACACCCAATGCAGGGCCGTGGCTTTCGCCAAAAGTTGTTATTTTAAATAGATTACCAAAAGTATTACCTGCCATACGTAAGCAAAAGTATGTTTTTATTGTAAATAATGCTTGTTAGTTGATAGGCGTTCAGTTTTGCAGAGATATTACTTTTGTAATAGTACCTGCCAGTTGGAGAACAATGCAATTAAACCTTACGAAATATATTTTGAATTAAAGTTACAGTAAAATCGGGTATGACTTTTTGTTCTTTCTTACTTTTTTCATTGACAAAAAAGTAAGCAAAAAGTCTAGACAAAAAAATGCTTCCCCGCACAAGGCCTGATGCACGGCCCGCTTTTTTGTCGGGCTAACACACGCCTACTAATTATAATAGTCAACACTCTTGTAAGGTACGAAGCAATAAAGTTTAATTCATTACCAACAATATAGCAATCCAACAATTTAACAGTCTAACCAATAATTCAAAGCAACCAAAAACCAATTTAAATATTATTTTGCGCCACTTTAATAAAAGAAAATGCAAGCATTTAGTAAGCCTACTATTTTATTTAATCCGCAACAAACAACAAATGCAGATGCTGTTTTTAGCATCGTTATTCCTTCGTGGAATAATTTAGCCATGCTGCAATTTTGCATAGCTGCCATTCATAAAAATTCGCATTTCAAACATCAGATAGTTATACATGTAAATGAAGGTACCGATGGTACTTTGGAATGGGTAAAGCAACAAGGGTTTGATTATACCTATTCTGCCGAAAACGCAGGCGTTTGTTATGCCATGAATGCCATGGCAACTTTAGCCAAGACTGATTATATATTGTTTTTAAACGATGATATGTATGTATGCCCTAACTGGGATTTACCTTTATGGAACGAAGTAAAGAAACAATCCGATAACTTATGGTATTTTAGCGGTACCATGATTGAGCCTACTTTTAGTGGTAATAAATGTGCTATTGCACCTTTCGATTTTGGTAACAATCCAACCAATTTTAAAGAAAAGGAATTATTGGCTTTTATAGCTAAACTAAAACTAAGCGATTGGTTTGGTGCAAGCTGGCCACCAAGTTTGGTGCATAAAACATTGTTTAACCAAATAGGAGGCTATAGCGAAGAGTTTAGTCCCGGTATGTACAGCGACCCTGATTTTTCTATGAAACTATGGAATGCTGGCGTACGTAATTTTAAAGGATTAGGCAATAGTTTGGTATACCATTTCCAAAGCAAAAGCACGGGTAGGGTAGTGCGCAACGATGGACGCAAACAATTTGCGGCCAAATGGGGAGTACCTTCTTCGTATTTCTATAAGCATGTATTATTGTTAGGCGAAAAATACAAATCAGACCAACTACTTACTATGCGTAAAAATGTATTTTATTATGTGGCTAAATTAAGAGCCTTATGGATTTCAAAATAAGGAGTACATGGAATTAAGTATAGCTATTATTACGCATAATGAATCGTTGAATATAGAGCGGTGTATTAATTCTGTTAAAGGTATTGCAGACGATATTATTGTAGTTGATTCTTACTCCACAGACAATACCGTTGCATTGGCTCAACAAATGGGTGCAAGAGTAGTATTACAAAAGTTCTTGGGTCATATAGAACAAAAAAACTTTGCTGTTTCACAAGCCAAATATCCTTTTATTCTTTCGCTTGATGCAGACGAAGCCATTGACGAAACTTTACTGAACGAAATAAAAGCCATTAAAAGCAATCCGATACATGCAGATGGTTATTTAATTAATCGGTTTAATAACTATTGCGGCCAATGGATAAAACACGGTGCGTGGCAAAGCGATATAAAACTGCGTTTGTGGGATAGTACCAAAGGCAAATGGGCAGGGCTTAATCCGCACGATAAATTTGAAATGATACCCGATGCCAATATTCAACTCTTAAGAGGCCAAATATTGCATTGGTCATATACTTCAGTGGAGGAGCATAAAGGTAAGGTGGAGTATTTTTCAACCATTGCTGCGCAAGCTTATTTTAACAGGGGTAAACAATCTTCGTATTTTAAAATTGTGTTCAGTCCGTTATTCCGTTTTGTACGCGATTATATTTTTAAGTTGGGTTTTTTAGATGGCAAATATGGATTGATTATAGCCCATTTAACAGCCAAAGAAGTAAGGCTCAAATACCAAAAGCTAATGGCTTTGAATGTCGGTTAGTGTGTTGGATTTTCTTTTATCCTTTATAAAGCAAAAAAGACCACCTTTTCAGGTAGTCTTTTTTACTTATAATGTTTTATAAATATTATTTTACTCTTTCTGAGTAAGACTCTGTACGTAAATCAACTTTTACTTTTTCGCCTTGGTTTACAAACAATGGAACCATTATTTCTGCACCGGTATCAATAGTAGCTGGTTTAAGCGTGTTAGTAGCAGTATCGCCTTTTACACCCGGCTCGGTATAAGTAATTTCGTAAATGCCAAAGTTAGGGGGCTCTACACCAATTACGGTATCGCTTTCAAAAGCTACTTTTAAAATCATTTCTTCTTTTAAAAATTTAGCGGTAGTACCCACGGTTGAATCTTCTACATAAATTTGTTCAAAGTTTTCTGGGTCCATTAATACCAGGCTGCTTCCGTCTTTATATAAAAATTGCATTTCGCGGTGTTCAACACGCATCATTTCTACACTTTCGCCTGCACGCATGCGGTGCTCAACTTGTTTACCTGTTTTTACGTTACGCAATACTACCTGATAAAATGCTCTTAAATTACCCGGTGTGCGGTGCTGATATTCCATTACCTGGCATAATTCGCCATTGAATTTTATAAAACAGCCTTTAAATAAATCGCCTGTACTTGCCATTATTGTCTATGTTTTGAGTTAACTATTAATTGTTATTTGGTGTGCGAAAATACATTTTAGTTTTTAGTTTACAACTAGGGTGTATTTTAAGTTAATTTATGGAGTTTAAAGCTCCGTAAAGTATTGTTTCTTTTCTACAAAATGTTTCCAAACCACACTGTTAGCATATAAGCCATGTAGTTTTTTGTTTTTAATGGTAGCCTGTGTTTTTTTACGCAGTTTTAGCCAAGTAAAAAAATGTTTGGCAAAATGGTAGTGTGCTTTGTGTATAGCCAAACTATGTTTAGGAAAACCGTTCAATAAGAAAAAACCGGAACTCATTAAGTCCAAAAAGTGCCTGAAAGGAACAAGCCACCATACTTTATGGGCGGGTAAATTTTTCAGTAACATAATAAGCGAGTTCCTGAAATTTAAATAGGTTTTTTTCTCGCTTTGCTTATTTAAAGTGCCGCCTCCTACGTGGTAAACAGTACTGGTAGGTACACTTATTATTTTGTAGCCTCTAAGCTGCAAACGCCAGCAAAGGTCTACCTCTTCCATGTGGGCAAAAAAGTGTGCATCAAATCCGTCCACTTCGTGAAAAGCTTTTGCTTTTATAAACAAGCAGGCACCTGTAGCCCAAAAAACCTGTTCAATGTCTTGGTATTGATTTTTATCCTCTTCGCATGTTTCAAATAACCGGCCTTTACAAAACACATAACCAAAACTGTCCATATAACCGCCTGCAGCACCTGCATATTCAAACAGCTTTTTATTATTGTATTGCAACATTTTGGGTTGAGCGGCTGCTATGGTTTCATCGGCCTGCATGGCTTCAATAACGGGTGCTATCCAATTATCAGTTACTTCAATATCATTGTTTAAAAGTACATAATAATCAGCTTCTACATGTTTTAAAGCATGGTTGTAGCCACCCGCATAGCCATAATTATAGCCGTTTTGTACAATGGTTATTTGCGGGTAATTTTCTTTTACAAATGCAATAGATTCATCGCTTGAATGGTTATCGGCTAAAACTATTTCTAAGTTTGGATAATCATTAGCAACTACTGAAGGAAGAAACTTTTGTAAGTATTCAACTTTATTCCAATGGATAATTACAACAGCTACCTTCGGGTAATTAATCATCAGGGTTTTCCTCCTTGCTGTTTTTTTTGTATGGAATATATACAAACTGGGCCGTTTGCGGTGTTAGCCACAATACGCAGCAAAATTTCTTGTAGTTTTTATAAGCTGTTTTAAACTCAGCTACTTTGTCTTCAGCAATTACTTTTCTTTCCACCAATTCTTCCAGTGTAGAGGCATAAATATCATTATCCCTCGCAAAGTCGCGCATTGATAAAATAAGCTCACCTATTTTTACCTCATGGGCCGAGGCCAAGAATATAGGAAATTGGGTAAAGTTTTCTTTTACCATTTCTATTGCTACTTCCTTCACTGATTCGGTGTAAAAATCAATATCAGCCTTGAGTGCATTTAACTGCGTTTCGAATGTTGAATCCATTTTGGGATGGCGAAGATAGTAAAACCTTAAATAATTGAAAATTTGCTTTGGCTATTTTCCAATTCTATTATTCAAAATACCAAAATATACCTTTTATCTTATACCAGACACGTTGGTATAAATAGTGTGCGTCATTAGGCTTATTATAATTTATATTGCAACCATTATTAATCAAAATTTATATGAAACAATTTTTTAAATTCATGTTTGCCAGTATGCTAGGCTTTATTATAAGCGGAGTAGTATTGTTTTTTATCCTTGTTGGCTCCATAGCCGGTTTGGCCAGTAAAGGCGATAAAAAGGAAACAAAAGTGGCCAGCAATTCCATTCTGAAGTTAAATTTAAATTATGCTATTCCTGAAAGAAGCAGCAGTAATTTTTTTAAGAACTTTAATTTTTCGAGCATGGAAAATAAAGAAGAAATTGGTTTAGACGATGTATTGAAAAATATTAGAAAAGCAGCTGGTGATGACAACATAAAAGGCATTTATCTGGAAATGGGTATTTCTATGAACAGTTTTGCCAATACGGAAGAAATAAGAAATGAGTTGATTGCTTTTAAAAAGTCAAAAAAATTCATTGTGGCTTATGGCGAGTTGGTTGATCAAAAATCATATTACTTATGTTCAGTAGCCGACAAAGTATATTTAAATCCGGCAGGGGAGCTTATTTTGAATGGTTTGTCAAGTAGTACACCATACTTAAAAAACATGTTCGATAAAATTGGTGTGAACCCTGAGTTGATAAAACATGGTAAATTTAAATCGGCAGGAGAGCCGCTTATTTCAGATAAAATGAGCGATGCCAACAGAGAGCAAATCAGTGCATTTATGGGTAGTTTATATCATACCATGACAGGTAATATTGCCACAGCACGTAAAAAACAAGCGGTTGAAATAGAAAATATTATCAATGAATTAGCCGTTCAACATCCATCAGATGCAGTAACTTTAGGTTTAGCCGATGGTTTAAAATATGATGATGAAGTAGAAGCTGAATTGAAAAAATTAACCAATACAGAAGAAAGTGCGGACTTGAAATTTATATCGTTAGGGAAATATAAAAACACACCTAACCCAAGTGTTTCCACAAGTGATGATAAAATTGCAATTATTTACTGCGATGGAGAAATAGTAAGTGGTGAAAGCAACAACGAAAACATGGGTAGCGAAACCATTTCTAAAGCCATTAAAAAAGTAAGGTTAGACGATAGCTATAAAGCCATTGTTTTACGTATTAACTCACCAGGCGGAAGTGCTATGGCAAGCGATATTATTTGGAGAGAAGTAATATTGGCTAAAAAAGCCAAGCCAGTTGTAGTAAGCATGGGTAGCGTAGCAGCCAGTGGAGGTTATTATATAGCTGCTCCTGCTGATGTAATTGTAGCACAACCAAATACTATTACAGGTTCAATAGGTGTTTTTGGTGTGATGTTCAATGCCAAAGAATTAATCAATAACAAACTGGGTATTAAATTTGAAACCGTAAAGTTTGGTGAGTTTGCTGATTTAGGTTCGGTTGACAGACCTTTAACCGAAGCAGAAAGAGCTATTATTCAAAAAGGTGTTGACAGAGTATATGATGAGTTTATTACCCGAGTAGCTGATGGCCGTAAGTTAAAAAAAGAACAAGTGGATAGTATTGCACAAGGAAGAGTTTGGGCTGCTAACGATGCGAAAAAAATTGGTTTAGTAGACGAAATAGGTGGATTGGATAAAGCTATTGAAATAGCTAAGAAAAAAGCAAAACTAAGCGATGCACGTACCGTAAACTTACCGGAACAAAAAGACCCGATAGAAAATTTCTTTAACGATATGGCAAATGAAACAAGTATTTTCTTTACCAAAAGAAGCTTAACTCCTGAGCAATTTAAATTGTATAACGACATGAATAAAGTAATGCGTTACCAAGGCATTCAAGCCAGAATGAGCTTTGATTTAAATGTACAATAAGCATTGAATGCAATGAATATAAAAACAGCCTCAGAATAATCTTCTGAGGCTGTTTTGTTTTATGTAAAGTTGGTTCTATTTTGAGTTTGTTGAAGTTTGTTAGCTACCGACAAATTTTTCTGTTTGTTTTTTCAAATTTACTTTTACGTTTTCGTCCCATTCATTTTTCAAAATACTCAATTTAATGGCATCAATTATATTTCCATCAGCATCTTTACCATATTGCCTTAATATTCCTTCTACTTTACAACCAATACTTTTCATTGCGTTAATGCTTCTCTCATTTTTGCTGTTTGCTCCAAATCCAACCCTTACCATTTGAAGTTTGTCAAAAGCAAATTCAAGTAGCAAATATTTACAGTTTTTGTTTAATCCTGTCCCTTGAAAGTTTTTTCCATACCAGGTAAACCCAATGTCAAGCCGCTTAGATTCATTGGAGATTTCGTATAATCTCGTCATGCCAACATACTTATTATTTCTTTTGTCAAATACGATAAAAGGATATTGATTTTTATCTCTGAACTGTTTGATTGCGGTATCAAAATAGTTCTCAAAATTTTCTTTTCCGTTTCCTCCGTTAGCGTTAAATTTCCAAATTTCAGGTTCATTTATCCCAAATTCTATCAGAACTTCTTTGTCCATAACTTCTAATGGTCGTAATAAAACAAAGTCATTCTCTAAAATATATTTTTCTGTAAAGTCCAAATTCATAATTGTCAATTTTGTTAAGTTTAAATAGTTTATTCTAAATTCATTAATCGGGTAAAACCAGTATAGGGCTGCAATGCCATTATTTCAAAAGCTATTATTTCTTTCTGAACCAATGGTAATTCGGCTAATAGTTGCTTGGCAGCAATTTTATCCTCACATTCAAGAATAAGTACGGCATGCTTGTTTTCAGTGAAGTATATTTCCCGTAAATTACCTGAAAGTATTAATTTATAAGCTGATTTTGCTTCTTCGATCAGTGTTTGCATTTCATTTTCCCAATCAACGGTTTTCAACTCTTTTTCTATGGCTAATATTTTCATTTCTTTTTTACCTGCTTTCTTGCTTTTACAAATGATAAAACGGAACGTGTTACATCATCTTCTGTTGTTGCCCATGAACAAACACTTATTCTGATTACCTTTTTATTAAACCATACAGAACCACCACACCAACATTCTCTTAACTCTTGCAGGTTTTTCAAAATTTCTTCCGTCTCAGCATCACTATCACAAGCAACTAAAACCTGGTTAAATACCACCTCATTTAGTATTTGAAAGTTGTTTTCTTTGAGTGCTGCAGCAAACTGTTTAGCTCGTTCATGTAATCCATAAACTAACACATCAATACCCTCTTTACCTAAATATTTCATGGTTGCCCAAAGTTCAACAGCGCGAGCCCTTCTCGACATCTCAGGTGTGTAAAGCATTCCATCTCTATTTTCGCCATATACTATATATGAACCCGTTGCCTGAAGAGCAGAAACCAGTGCTTCTTTATCTTTGCATAATACAATACCACAATCGTATGGTGTATTCAACGTTTTGTGTCCATCAACAGACCATGAATCTGCTTTTTCAATTCCTGATGTTAAATGTTTGAGTTGCTCCGAACCAGCAGCCCATAAACCAAAAGCACCATCAATGTGGACCCATGTATTTGTTTTTTTTGCCTTATCGCAAATTTCATTAAAATTATCAAATGAGCCGGAGCTTACATTGCCTGCCTGGAGAATAAGTATGGTGCTTTCATCCAGTTCCGGAATTTTATCTACAATCATTCTTCCTTCACTATCCACATCAACCCATTCAATATTGTCATTTCCAAAACCTAGCAACGCTACGGATTTTAGAACAGTAGCATGTGCGTGTTGTCCAGCAACAATTCTAACTTTAGGAGCATTCATGAATCCTTTTGCATTAATATCCCAGTTTAATCTTTGATAAATCCTGAAACGTGCAGCAGCAAGTCCGCACAGAATTGACATGGACGTGCCACTTACAAAACCTGCAACAGTTGATTCTGGAAAGTTAAAAAGTTGTTTCAGCCAACCCTCAACCACGGTCTCCAATTTTGATGTTATCGGAGAAGTAACATATAAAGGTGTATTCTGGTCCCAAAAATCATTTAGCCATTTAACCGCCAGAGCCGTTGGTATAATACCGCCATTAACTAACCCAAAGTATCTTCCTCCAATTTGAGTAACTGTTGCAGGAGAACCATATGTATGAAGTAATTCTATTATTCCTAAAGAATCACCGATGTTATCAGGTAATTGTTCATCGAAAATAGCCAGCTTTTCAAGTGCTTCATCAGTCGGATAAACATTTCTTTCCAATGCTTTATCTGCATAATCAAATGCATATTCTTTAGCTTGATTGAATATTTTTTTATCAATCATTTCTTGTTGCATCTGTCTTTGTAAATTCTTCTCAGTCATTTTATGCTATCGTATTCAGTTTTGTGTATTTGGTATTTACCTGATACAAAAAACAACGAAATAATGCAATAAGTACAGATACAAATTTGATTATTTTAACCCGTACAGTTTCGTTTTACAGATGAATGAGAAAGGACGACCTTAATCAGGCACACAGCTCTGTTTAGTAGCTCATAGGTTGAATATTTTTTATGAATATTTCTTGCTTCATCTGTCTTTGTAAATTATTCTAGGTCATCTTATGCTATATTTGATTTCAGTTTTGCATGAATATTCCATAAGCCAATCCAGTTGTCATAATTAGTGTAAGTATAATCCATGCAATTCCGTTAAGATTATCAAGCAGGTAGAGTAAGAAATGTCGTTTTTGGTCTTTAATTTTTCCTTCTTCTCTTTTTAGTTTATTGAATGTCTGATGAAACTCTTCAAAGTCCAGATGCCCAATACTGTTGAGTTTAATAGTTCTGCTATCAGAAAGGGTTATTAAGGTTGTAATATCTGTGTAAATGTGACTTGATTTCCATAATGAACTACCCACAACAGCACTTACTTCTTTTTCCGTTTGTACCATACTTTTTATCTCCTGCAAATTATGGGTCTTTTTAATTGGTAAAAGCAAGTATGAAATTATTACATTGTCTTTTGTAAGTTTTATTGTCTTAATAGATAAAAAATAGAACAAAGATGCCAGCGAAAGAGTTGCGAAAAACACCAATCCGGTCAGTGCAAATAAATCGTATTCACTTTGAGAATAGAGTATAGTCAATAGAAATAGAAGTCCAAAAAATACAAACGCTAAAAAAGTCATACTAAGTATGAAAAGCCTTGGTTGGGTTTTATAGATTATTTTGTTCATTTCTTGTCTGTATGGTTTGTTGTCTTAGTATTGGGAGTCACGTTCTCTGCCAAGAACTGTTGCCATTTGTGGAGCATTTGTTTGTCAAGCAAAGATAAAAATAAAAGCGGAATGAAATGCTGAAATTTAAGGAGGATAACGGCAATTGTGCGAGTTTGCTGTTAATGGTAGTTTACTGGTTTATCCAAATTCCCATAGAACACTTTTTCCTGCCTTAATTGCTGAGTCCAAAAAGTCGTAACATTTCTTAAATTCATCTTTGAACTCTTCGGCCTTGGTTATTGATTTGGTAAAATATCTTTTGTTAGCGATTTCTACTTCGGGTTTTACTTCTACGAAAAAGTCAACTTTTCCATAATCTTCATTGTAACTTTTCACATGAATTTTATTTTTGACATTATCATAATTGTCATAGAAAAATAAATCACCCTCAAGGTGGGCTTTAATACCTTCAATTTGAACGTAGCCTATTTCATCTTTTAGTTCTGAATCCGTATACACAAAATGAACTAACGGTAATTCTGAACTTTTATCTGTCAAATATTTTTCAACTCGTTTAAGAGCGTTTTTCAAACTCTCAGGGTTTCTTTCTCTATCATTTACTTTTTGGCTTCTTACAACCAGTTCATCTCTCATTTTATTTATTTCATCTACTGTAATTGTACCTTGTAGTGCTTTATACATTATGATTGGAAGTTTGGCCTTTTCTAAAAAGGTAGCATCTCGTTTTTTGCCAAGAACTATTTCACCATAGGAATTTGGTGCAACTATGGCAGATTCATCTTTGGAGAGAAAGTCACTGAACTTTATATACCCTTCAAAAATAATTTCATCCTTGAACTTTCTTGATATATAGGGGCTTTCGATGCTTTCATCATCAACATATAAACTTATATTCTGTCCCATATTGTTCTTTATTACCGCTAACGTTCCCGCGCCTGCCACTGGTGGCGATTGCGAGGAATAATTTATCAAGCTAAGATATACAAAATACGTAAACGAAAAACTCGAACTTACCATATTGGCTCCATTGCGGCAATATCTTGTTAGCTGCTGTAATTTTCAATTATTATTTCTTCTGTCATTTTCAATTCAAATATTTTCTGGTATTCATAAGCTTTGCTCTCCATCTCAATAAGTCTTGCCATGTCTATTAAATTGTTTGAAGAGTCAGGATTCTCCCAACTGAAAAATGTCTTGTATAATGTTTTGAAATTTTCAAAATCATCATTTTCATAGTCAGATATTCTACAGTCAAACAAACTAAATAGCACTTGAAGAGCATATGAAATTTCCCTTTTTTCTTTCAGTTGTTTAATTTCATTATAAAGTTCCGAAAATTTGATATTCAAATTTTTAAGCCCCTCATAAGTAAATCTAACTGTTCCTGTAGAACCAGAATAAGTTTCCCAATTTGGATTGAATAAAGCTTTCTTGAAATATTTTTTCCCTTCTTCACCACATAATGAAAAACCCAATATTATACCTGCATTACAATCAGTTGAGGCAATTTTGTCACCTGATTCGTATAATTTTTCAAGCATTTGTTTTTTGTCTGACAATTTACAAACCAATGCAGGAATAAATTCCGGGAACAGATTTTTATTTAAACAGTTCTCAATATTTGCTTTGATAGTGTCTTTGTATTCGTTACAATCATAGTTTAACAACCCTAAAATTGAAGCTTTTTGAAATTGGTAGTCAGACTCAATATTTGAAAATGCATAGTTAAAAAGAATCTTCTTTATTGGTTCATAATTTAATTCAGCCAGTAATGTTAATATATCAGGGTCGGCATTTTCATTTAACTTTTCGTCAGCTATAACTATATTAAAGATTTTATCTGCAAATGTTTTATCACCAAACTTTCTAAACAGAATAAGTAAATAACTATGGGCAAAATCGAAATGTTGCTTTAAATAACTATCCAACAACAGACTTGCATCTTCTTTTGAACCAAGTTTAAATATTGCCTCCACATATGATTGAACTAGTGAAGTCTCTCTTTTGTCCTTGTCAACTTTTAAATATTCTATAAGTTCGGCTGTTGATTTTATCATTTGTAGAGTCTGTTATTATATAGCAGCTAACTACCATATGCAAGAACTTTCTTCCTTATAAGTTTCCTAGTATCATATCTCTTGGTTAATACTAGGATTCTTTCGCAGAATAGTTAGTGCTGGGTATTGCTCATTTTTTTATTTTATCAAAAGGGCTAAATTTTACCCAATTGTTCCTGCCTCTCCAACTCTAGCTAATTTCCTAAGGCCTTATCAATGTAATAGAACCACGTACTACCGTTTCTTTGTCTTGTGGGTTAAACTTATATTTAAATATATAATAGTAAACCCCGTCAGGGCAAATATTTCCTTCGTTATCTGTTTTACCATTCCAGTTGTTACCATCGTTGGCTACACCGTCTTTGGTACCTTCAAATACTTTACCACCCCAACGGTTAAATATTTGTATGTTATAGTTCGTTTGCCCTAGTATTTCTATGTCAAACGCATCGTTTTTATTGTCGTTATCAGGCGTAAATACATTTGGAATATTGATTAAACGGGCCACAGGAATGATGGTTTTGCATAAGGTATCGTAACAGTCGTTTTTGCTTTTAGCTATTAAACATACTTTAAAACTATCGTTTAAATTGTTATAGTTATGTGTAGGGTTTTGTAAGATCGACTCGTTAGCACTACCAGAACTAGGCTGCCCAAAATCCCACTGATATGAAACCGCATTAACAGATTTATTGGTAAATGTATAAATAGGTGAATTAGCGGCATCAATATCAAAATCAGCTTTAATGCTTCTTACATATATTGGATGCACAGCGGTATCAATACAAGTGATAGGAGCAGTAGTTGAGGGCGTTAGTTTAATATAGTAACTACCGGAGTCACTAAAACTATATTTAAAAATAGAATCAGAACTAGGACTTAATGGTTTGGTAAATCCGGTACTGGTTTGCCATAAAAATTGTTTATATATAGTATCGGCATTATTGGTCTTAACAGTAAACTCTACATTCGGGCAAATGGTATCAGGCCCCGATAAATTAACCAATGGTTTATCGTATACCGTTACGTAAACCGGTCGCACATTAGGGTTCAATGTGTCCGGGTAAACAGAAGTACAGAAAATAATTCCACCCGTAACATTATCTGTAATAGAGTCGGTTCCCAATAGCAATATTCTATAACGGCCTGCTTTTACTAAAGTAAAATCGGTAGCCGTATCTTTTTTGGTAGATATGACAAAATCAAGCGGCCCATTTACAGTCCATTGCCAGCTTTGCAGTTGGCTGCCTGTTGTATTGTTTAATTTAATTTTTACAGGGCTACAACCTATTGTATCGCCACTGGCAACATTGTATTTAGGTTTAGGTCCTTTTATGGTTAACGGAGTAGTAATAGAATCTCTACACCCGGCTTGTGTTATAACGGTGTGCTTCAGTAAAAACGTACCGTTTTCCGTAAAGTCATGCAATGGGTCCTTTGCTTGGCTTGTACTCTTTAAATCACCAAAATCCCATTCGTACGAAATAATAGAATCGTATGGAGTACTGCCATATAACAACGATGAATCTATTTGTAATGATTGGTCTTTTAATGGAATAATTTTAGGTGCACAAATTAAGTTGGCACTAATAGGGGCAATACCGGCTTTTACATCCACTATTTTAATTTGGTCAGTATAGGTAAATGTATCACGACAACCTAAACTATCCTGAACAGCTATTCTTATAGTATAATTACCCGGTCTGCTGTATTTATGTTTGGGCGAATAACCTACCGGTACAAAAATATTGGTATCGCCAAAGTTATACCATATACGTTCTTTGTTTGCAGCCGCCCTAGCGGGTTTGTTCCAGTTGCCCGTGGCCAGTTTATAGTAATCTATATCATCTAAAAACTGCACACTATCCGACACACACCGTATTGAACTGTTTACTTTAGAATTTATCCTAAAGCCCAAATAAAGAATGGTATCATACGTTTCGGTACAGCCTTTGGTATTTAGTAAGGTGACGGAAATATGCTTAATACCCATGGTGCCAATGGTACTCGTTTGTTCATGAATAACAGAATCAGTGAGGGCAAAATTTTGTGTCTTTATAACACTTTCAAAACCAAAAGTGGCCTTTTTTAAACTGTCTTGTATGGAATCAACCATATTTAAAGTTATTTTATAGGGTGCACAAGTACCCTCTACCTTTAATCTGAATACGGGATTAAGAGGTAAAATTTGAAACATATTATGGTACCAGGCAGTATCATAACAATCACCATTTTTTACAATTAAGCCAACGGTAACAAATCCCTTTGGGTCAATAGTATTATTGTAAACAGTAGGATAGAACTTTTTATCGGTGGGCACACTGTCCCATCGGCCTGATAGGGAGTCAGTCATTATCCAAATTCTTTCGGGCTTACAGGTTGGTAATAGCTGATCGATTTTAAATATAAAAGCACTTGAAAAACAGAGTAGTGGCGGACCAAGTTCACCGGGTGGAATGGTATAAAAATACAAGCCTTTTCGGGTAGGCAAATCAGGCCCTGCATCGGGCGGTGATAAGCTAAGGGTTAAAGTATCTTCGTCACTACAATTCCGAATAGGGTCGCTAATAATTAATTTTACTTTATAACAACCGGGTTTGGTTGGGTCGTACTTATGTTTAATATAAGTACTATCCTTACTGTAACGGCAGTTTACACCAACGTTTTGCCCATTTTTAGTATAGGTAGTACATGGTGGCGCAAAGCCATCGCCAAAATCCCAAAGCCAATCGGGTACGTTTTGGTAAAAGCATGATAATTCAGGACGGGGTACCCTGAAAAATACAGTATCGTTTGGATTACACTGCGCTGCATTTAATGGTTTGGAGGTGTCGTTTGCTAAAATAGTATTAGGCCCGTAAATGTCTACAAAAGTATCAACTACTGAGTTACAGGTACCGAGTGAAGCACGCATGCGCACTTTGTATCTGCCGCAACTAAAACGTTTGTATATTTGGTAATAAATGTCAGTAACTACGCTATCAAATAAATCATTCTTTGGGTCAAATATAATCCATGAAATATTGGCTCCTACAGCACCCGGTACACTAAACGTATAGTTCTGGTCGCTGAAACATTTGCTGGTGTAATCAATTTGTAACTGATCGCTGAATTTAATGTTTCTGGCCCCGTTCACAAGTGTAAAGCTGTCTACACAATTGTTAAAATCAGTTACAATTAACTTGGGCGAAAAAAAGCCACCCTTGGTATAGTTGTGTACAAAGTTATTCCAGTTGATTCCGCTTGAGTCAATAGTTCCATCGTCAAAATCCCATTTGAACTTTTTTATTTTACTCAGTGGCATAATACTGGTATTTAAAAAAGTAACGGGGGTGGTATTACATTGTATAGTATATTGGGTGGTAAAACTAATTGGATCCATAGCCGGAAAAATCCTTACGGCATTGTTTCTTTCTAATCGGGTTAAGCAATTATTGGCATCGGTTACTTCTATAACCAATGAGAATAATCCGCCAAATTTTGAAGTATAGTTATGACAGAAATTTTTTGTTGCCAAAGGTGAGGGTTCAAAATTACCATCACCCCATAAAAAAGTACGGTCAATAATGGCTGCTCCACTGCTTCCCGGTGTAGATAAATCCTGCACACAAATAGCATTGCCTTTAAAACACTGGCTGTCGCTGCTTGTTATGTTAAAAGCGGCTATAGGTTTTGCTAATACCGTCATAAGCGGACCATTAACAATACATTGGGAGTTATTGGTAAATGTAATTTTTATGCTGGGTGTAAAAGTCCCCGTTACCGGGTAATTGTAGGTTGGATTGGCCTGTGTATTTAAAACGCCATTTCCAAAGTTCCATTCGTAAGTATTGGCCGTAAGTGTATTGTCAAAAGTTACGCTAAAGCTAACTGCATTGCCCAAACATACACTGGTAGAGGTAACAGCTATAACGCAGTTTTGTGCTTTAACACTTAAGCTAAGTAGGAATAAGGATAATAGTAAGAGGTTTTTTACCATATTGTATATGTTCAAAAATGCACCTATTAGGTTGCATCGCTATTGTTTTTTATAAGCCAAAACGAATATAACCATGTTTTATATTACCTTATATGCCTATTTATGTAATTTTTTCTTAATTGTTTAAATATGTTTTACTTATGAGATAATCTGTTTACATTAAGTGCAGTAAATTAGCTATGTCCTCTTCGAGTGTATTTTTAGCTTTTTCAATAATACGTCCTTGCTCTTTACCATCTTTAAAAAATATAAAAGTAGGTACATTGGTCACTTGCAAAACACTAACATTAAGCGCATTTGTTTCCTTTTGCTCGTTTACCATTATCAGCTCAATATTTTTATTCGGAATGCCAATGGCATCGGCTAATTTGTAAAAATGAGGCAATTCTCTTTGTGTATCACCACACCAGGTACCAGCAATTACCAGTATTTTTAAATCTTCTTTTAAAGGTTTTAGTTGGTTTACAATTTCTGGGTTTGGTTTATAGTTTGTGTAACCTTCATCAAACCATTTAAAGTTTTTGTTATTGCTTAAATCACTTTTTGAAACACGTCCGTTTAAAATCATATTGCCATTTTGGTTTTGAGAAGTAAAGTTTTTACAAGTAGTGCAAGCACCTATTGTAAACAATAAAAAGATATAAAAATATTTCATGTATTAGTTGGAATAAATAATAACAATAATACTAATAATAGTTTGATAAATGAGTATTTAACCACAGCCGTTTATTCAGGCTTTTAACGGGTAAAAAAAGTAGGGACAACAGCACTAAATGGTACTGATAAAATTGAAAATGCGCTGAGGTAAATGGGTTAAATCGGCTGTTTTATCTAGGCAAATAGAAATATGTCCGTTGTCAATTTCTTTGATTAGTTGAAAGAAGTTGCCATAGGCTATAATCATAAAATTTAAACCGCCACAATCAACATTGCCTCTTTGCCTTGCCAAAGTTAATAAAGCTGGATTGACAAACAACTCTTCGTATTTATCACTTTCGCCCGAAGAGTTATCAGGATGTTGTTGTTTTTGCTTAGCCGTTAAATGCTGATTTCTGTAAATAGCAACGTACCTTATTTGCTCAGAAAATTGAAATAAGGATGCTATTATTTTATCATCTTCCTGTTGCATATTAGTAGTCTAATTCCAATTCAAGTAATTGCCTTAAAGTAGCCAGGTTAGGGTTTTGCTCCGTCATTTTATTAAACTTATCTTCTACCGAAAGCGATTTAGTTTCAGGAATCAGTGTAGGGTCAATGGTGAACTCAACATCTATAGTCGTATTTTTAAGTTGCGTTCTTAAAAATTGAATAATATTTAAACGCTGGTCTTCAAACAAACTTTTTTCATGGTTACTGCCTAGTACAATGCTAACCATGTTGGTTTCAGATAACTTGAGTGTACGTTCTTTTATAAAGCTTAAACTGGCTTTTTCAATTTGCCTCACGTAGTCTTTCCAGGTTTTAACCAAATCGTCATAAGTAAAAGATTCATCAACGTTTGTTATTACGATGCTTTCCTTCTTTTCCTCGTCTTCTGTTTGGCTGGTGAGTATGGCTGTTTTAAGTCTTTCTGCCATCTCCTCCTTTTTCTGCGATAGCAAATCATCAGCTCTTTTGCCAAACAAACTTCCGCCTGTATTGCCGGTAAAAGAAGGTTTTTCAGTAACAGGCTTTGGTGTAGTTTCCGTATTGGCAGCAACTACATTTGGCAGCGGTTCTGCAATTGGTTTTACTTCCTCTTGTATGGTGGTATTGGTTAAAGTAGCAGTAGTACTGGTGTTATCCGGCATATTGATGCCAGTATTTTCAGTAGTATCAGTTATTTTTTTTTTAGTTCAACATTGCCATTTTGCAAGTTGATATAAGATTGTAGGTGGCAAAGTTTCATTAAGCAAAGCTCTACATGAAGCCTTTGGTTTTTGGCCGCTTTGTAATCAAGTTCACATTTGTTTAATACATTTAATGCATTAATGAGTAATCCTGAACTGGCTGCAGCGCCTTGCTCCATAAACTTTTTAGCCACACTTTGTGATACTTCAAGTAGTTTAACCGTATCTGGGTGTTTACATACCAATAAGTTTCTGATATGCTCGCTAAAGCCTCCTAAAAAATGAAGTGAATCAAATCCATTGGTTAATATATCATCAAACAGCAATAACATACCTGCTAAATCTTCGTTTAACAGTAAGTTTACGGCTTTAAAGTAATAGTCGTAATCAAGTATGTTTAAGTTATTTATTACATCTTGGTACTTAATATTATTACCGCTAAAACTAACAATCCTGTCAAAAATAGAAAGAGCATCACGCATAGCGCCATCAGCTTTTTGCGCTATAATATGTAGTGCATCTTCATCGGCAGTAATGTTTTCTTTTTCACAAATTTGTTTAAGCTGCTTTACTGCATCGTCAATTTTTATTCTGTGAAAATCAAAAACCTGGCAACGGGAAATAATAGTCGGTAAAATTTTATGTTTTTCTGTAGTAGCTAAAATAAACTTAGCGTATGGAGGTGGTTCTTCTAATGTTTTTAAAAAGGCATTGAACGCTTGCGCACTCAACATGTGAACCTCATCAATAATATATATTTTATAAGTAGCTCCTTGTGGTGCATACCTAACTTGTTCTACCAAAGCCCTTATATCGTCAACCGAGTTATTGCTGGCAGCATCTAATTCATATATGTTAAACGAAGCATTGTTGTTAAAAGCATTGCAACTATCACAGTTATTACAGGCTTCTAATTCAGGTGTAAGATTGGTACAGTTAATGGTTTTTGCTAAAAGTCTGGCCGATGTAGTTTTACCTACACCACGTGGTCCACAAAATAAAAAGGCGTGCGCTAAATGTCTGTTTTTAATAGCATTTTTTAAAGTTTGTACAACATGGCCTTGGCCAATTACTGTATCGAAACTAGCCGGACGATATTTACGGGCAGACACCACAAAATTTTCCATGCCCGCAATTAATTTCATTTTTTGCATAAAATAAAACTTTTTGTGCTTTGTTGATATATTGTTGGTGGTACCCAGCGGTCAACTGTTTTATGAGCAGACTTTTAGCTATAAATGTAATCTGTTAGCTAAAGTCTGTTATGAAAATAACGGGAAGCATTATTTGGGAAAAAATTTGTGCTTCAAACCATATTAGTTTAATTTCGAAGCCAAGAAAGGTATAAATGAAAAAAGCGCATGTTTCGCAAATAAATGCATTGCAGGATGTTATTCTGGTAAACAAACCATTGGGATGGACAAGTTTTCAGGTGGTAAATAAATTGCGCTATGCCATTACCCGGTTTCACAAAGAAAGTTTATTGGAAAACAATGGGCAAAAACGCAGAATAAAAGTAGGACATGCAGGCACACTCGATCCTTTAGCTACCGGTTTATTAATTATTTGTGTGGGAAAAGAAACCAAAAATATAGACCAATACATGGCTACTGAAAAGGAATATACGGGGAGTTTTTGTTTAGGTGCTACCAGACCCAGTTACGATAAAGAAACAGAAATTAACCAGCACTTTGAAACAAGCCATATTACCAATGAATTGATAATGGAAGTAGCTGCCGGTTTTGTAGGAGAGCAAATGCAAATGCCACCCATATTTTCAGCCATAAAAAAAGATGGACAAAGGGCATACAACGCAGCGCGTAGTGGCACTGAAATAGTTTTAGATAAGCGATTGATTAATATACTATCGTTTGAGATTACAAAAATTGAAATGCCTTTGGTTTACTTTAAAATAGTATGTAGCAAAGGAACTTATATACGCAGTATTGCAAACGATTTTGGCGAAAAATTAAGCAGCGGTGCTTACCTTGATTCACTGTGCAGAACAGCTAGTGGAAACTATCTTTTAACCGATGCGGTAACCATTGAAGAATTTTTGCAGGTAGAAAATAAAGAATAAGTAGTTTTAAATTGATAAAAATATGAAATCATATAGCATAGAAACAGGACGGTTTAAATTAGATGGTGGAGCCATGTTTGGTGTAGTTCCTAAATCAATCTGGAACAAGTTAAATCCGGCCGATGATAACAATATGATTAGTTTGGCTATGCGTTGTTTATTAATTGAAGATGGAAACAGGTTGATGTTAATAGACAATGGAATGGGCGATAAACAAGATGCTAAATTTTTTGGACATTATTATATGCATGGCGATTTTACATTGGAGAAATCGCTGGCAGCACATGGCTTTACAACTGATGATATAACAGATATGGTTTTAACACATTTGCATTTTGACCATTGTGGTGGCAGCATAAAATGGAACAGTGACAGAACCAAATATGAAACAGCTTTTAAAAATGCTACTTACTGGATTGCTGATGCACACTGGCAAGAAGCTATAGCACCCAACCCAAGAGAAAAGGCTAGTTTTTTAAAAGAAAATATTTTACCGATTGAAGAAAGCGGACAATTAAAATTATTGAAACAAAACGAAAAATTCCATTCAGAAATTGATTTACTTTTTACCGTTGGGCATACCAATAACATGATGCATCCCATTGTACCTTATAACAATACTAAATTGATTTATTTGGCTGATGTAATACCAACTATGGCGCATATTCCTACCCCTTATGTAATGGGCTATGATGTGCGTCCGCTTGATACGATGAAAGAAAAAACTAATATTTTAAAGCAAGCTGCCGATAACAATTATTTACTCTATTTTGAACACGACCCATTCAACGAAATGTGTTCGGTGCACGAAACAGAAAAAGGCATCAGGGTAAAAGATATTTTAAAAATGGAGTAATAAAAAAAGTGGTATTTATTGTACCACTTTTTTTATGCTTATCCGGCTTTTTTCAAATACTCGTTAGCCTTGTCTTTATAATAAGGTTTTAGTTCCGTTGGAACGGTTTTAAGTATTTCTATTTGTTTGTTTTTCTCATCCAGGTATTTATCAAAAATAGGAGGAGGGGCAGTCTTTTCTTTTTCCTTACTTTGTTCTGCTTCCCTTTTTTTATCCTGTTCCTGTTTCTTTTCTGCTTTCTCGCTTTCAAGCATACGTGTCAGTATTTCTTCTTGGCGGTTTATTGTTTCCTGACTCAAACGTTTGTTAAACAATTCCCGTTCGGTTTGTTCCATTTGTTTTTGCAGTTGTTGCAATTTACCGGCACCACCCAATCCTTCTTTTTCTTTGGCATCCATTTGGCTTAGCATTTTTTGTAATTGCTGGCGAATAGCCATTTGTTGTGCGGCCATTCTTGCAAATTGTTCACTGCCTGTACCTCCTGGTTTATCTCCATTTTTGCCACTGCCATTGTTGTTTTGGCCTTCGCGCAATTGTTTGTTCAGCTCCTCTTGCATTTTTTTAAGTTGACTCATGCTTTTGTTGCCCTTGCCTTTTCCGCTGCCTTTGCCTTGTCCCTTACCTTCACCTTTTCCTTTTTGCGGCTTACCACTTTTTTTGCCTTTACCTTCACCACTACTTTGCAAGTCGTTTTGCATTTGTTTTAATACATCGCTCAGCATTACGGCAAGGTTATTCATATGCGTCATAGCCGTTTGTTGGTCAACTCTTATTTGAGGGATGTTACGTACTGTAAATCCTTGATTAGCCTTGTTCATGTGGCTATTCATTTTGGTCATTTCTTTATTAATAAATGAGCTTATTTCTGGTACCCTTTTACTTAATGCATCCAAGCTGTCTTCTATTATTTTAGCATTGTCTTTTAAGTTTTTTTGCTCCTGACCCATTTGCACAAATTGAGGATTGTATCCATTTACCTCTCTGAATTTTTGCATAAGCCCTTCTTGCTGCTTACTTAACTCTACCAAGTTTTCAATAACTTCCCTTATTGCCTGCACATCTATTTCAGCCTCTTTGGCTTCCTGCTCTTCTTTGTTTTTCTTCATTTTCTCAGCCATTTCTTTCATTTTTTCGGCTGCTTTCTTTTGTTTTTTTTGCGCCTGACTTTCTTTGCCATCATTTAAGTCATCGCTGCTTTTTTTCATTTCTTCTTCTATACTTTTTTCTTCCTCTTTGGTATCAGTCAGTTCTTTTTTATCTTCAAGCGACTCGTTTTGTTTTTCAATGTCTTTCAGGTCTTTTTTTAACTCGTCAAACTCTTTATTCAGTTTGTCTTGTTCCTTTTTCAACTCTTCGCTCGAAGCCTTTTTTTGCTCTGTTTTTTGTTGTAAGTCTTCTTGTTTCTGCGCTAAATTCTCCAAGTCTTTGGTGGCATTATCCAGTTTTTTTTCTAACTCTAATTCCTTGTACATTTCCAGCATTTTATCCAGCTCTTTTTCTACATCCTTATTGTTCAGTTGCAGGTTTTCCATTTCTTGTTTCAACTGATTTTTGTTTTGCTGTTTCATCATGTCCTCCACCTTTTTCATCAGTTGTTTCATTTCATCATTCATCAACTCATTGTACATTTTTTCAATTTGTTGTTGCTTTTCTAAAATGTTTTCAGCCTCTTTTTTATATTCTTGTTCACGCTGGTTATTCAGTTTAAATTCTTTGTTGAGCTGTTCAATTTTTTTATTGAGTTCCTGTTGTTGTTTTAAAATGCTTTCAGCTTTGCGTTTCTCTTCCCACGTTAGTTCTCTTTTCTCCTGCATTTTTTGTTGTAATAGTTTTAATTCCTGTTGCAACTCTTTTGCTTCTTTAAGCGCTTCTTCCATTTTACTTTGAGTAGCCTCTGCATTTTTACTGCTTTGTTCTTTTAACTCCTGTTGGCTGGCCGCTTTAAATAACATGGTTTTCGATTTGGCTGATTTGGCGCCAAACACACCATCATTATCCCATATTTCAAAGTAATATTCTAACTCATCACCCGATTCAATATTGGTTTCATTCAAATCGATATAGTAGTTAAAACGAATAGGGTTTTGTTTCCTGTCAATAGCAATTAAACGGGTACTTGTTTTGTTTAATTTTGCTTTGTTTTCACTATTTACAAAACGATAATTAAAAGTTAGTTTAGTTAATCCGTAATCATCATTTCCATCGCCAATAAAGTAAACCTGTTTGCCAGTAACCGAATCACGTTTTTCTTCTACATTAATAATAGGTAATGCATCGGGAATAACGGTTAAAGCATAGTACATGGAGTCGCCTTTTGCTTTGGTTAAATTACTGTTTTTTATAAAATAATTTTGACTGACAAATACTTTTTTATGGAAAGAAAAATGGCTTTCATCACTAGCCGAAGCTTCTACTGTTTTATTGTCAAATCCAAGTTCAATTTTAGTTGTTTGTTTACTGGTAAAGTTCCATGTTAAATTAGTTCCTGCCGGAACCGAAAAATCAGTTGGGTTATTTATTACCTCTTCTTTTTTACCTAAATAACTAGGGTACACACATTTTACTTGGTAGCCTAAAATAATAGGCTTAGCCACTACATTTAAAGTATATGCCTGGCTATTAAATTCATCAGCTTGTAAGTTAAATAAAGTACTTTTTTGTACGTTTTTAAAACTGTATAAAAAATGGGTTTTATCCTTTTGTTGTAGTTTGTATAAGTTGCCATCTACATTAATGAAAACCTCGCTGGGTATTTGCTTACCCGATACTTTAACCTGTAAATCAAAATCAGTGAACTGTTCGCTATTTAAGTCAGTGTTTTCAATAGTAAAATTAAAAGGGGCAATAGGGGCAAAAGTTTTATCGTATTGTAATATACGTTTACTTCCATCGCTCAATAAATCAGGCTTTACAAAACTTAATAAAACAATAGCAATAATGGGCAGTATAGCATATTTGGCGTATTTTAAGTTTTCTTTAAAATTAACAGCGAGTTGAAAAGGAATAGGATTTAGCAAAGCCGTTTTTTGTTCAATAGCTGCTATTAATAAACTATTGTCTTGCTGCAAAGCATCGGCTGTATGTTTCAGTTGTAATGTATTTAGTAAGCTATCGTTTACGTTGCTAAAATGCTTGCCAATAATAGTAGAAGCCTGTTCGTAATTAATGGTTTTTCTTAGCTTTAAAATACCGGTTAATGGAATAACAATATACTTAACAATACCAAAAATGGTAAAAGCCAAGAAAGTGAAAAATATGCAGGCCCTTATTGTTGAATTATACCTGCCAAAATATTCCAAAGTAGCAATTAAAATAAAAGTAGAAATGGTAGCAATGAAAAAAAATATAGACCCTTTTATTAATTGATTTTTGTAATATTTGCGTATAAACGCATCTAATTTTTGTGTTAGTATTTGATAATGGCTGCTCATGGTTACTCAAAAGCGAATTTATAGTTTAATAACGAAGGAAAAAGTAAAAATTTTTAAATGGAAAACGACCCTATTTAGGCGAAAATTACCTGAAATGGTTAAAGTCAGTAACTTATGTCTTGGTTTGGAAAATATAGCCATTTTTACCCTACAACAGCGCCCTTACCAATGCCAAATAGTTTTTACCGGAATACAACCAATTACTAAATTATGTTTACTTATTGTTTTATAAAAGCAAAGTTTATATTTGCTAACTAGCTTAATTAAACATAAACAGATGTTATTGAGAGCTAAAATTTTTGTAAAATATTTTAAATCAAATAAATGAAACACTTTAACGCATTAAAAAAAGGTTTATTTCTGTTAAGTGCCAGTGCATTTTTGTTAACAGCAAAAGCGCAAACGGCCCGTTTTCAAATCATTCATAATGCAGCCGATCCGGTTTTAGATACGGTTGACGTTTATGTAAATGGAACTAAATGGGATAACATAGCTTTCAGACAAGCCTCTTCTCTAATTACAGTAAATGCAGGAACAGTATTAATCAATATAAACGATAAGTCAAGTGTTGATAGTAGTGATCAGGTATTGACCAGGTTCTCAAAAGCATTAACTGCTAACTCAAATACTATATTAATGGTTGCAGGTGTAAGTAATACAAGCAATTTTGCTGCTAACCCCAATAGTGTAAATACAGCTATCCAGTTAGTTTCAAAAGCAGTAACCACTTTGGCTGCAGGCAGCGGAAAAGTACAAATCAGCTTTATGCATGGAGTAACAGATGCTCCATCTGTTGATATTTTCTCTCGTCCTTCACCTACATCAGGTGCATTACCAACGGGTTTATTATACGGACAAGCAAGTGGTACAACACCTGTTTTCTTCGATAATGGTACCATTTACGCTGAAATCCGTTTAGCCGGAACAAAAAACGTATTGAAATCATATACAACCAGTTTAAGTGCATTTAACCAACAAGCCATTACTGTTTTTGCTTCAGGATTTGTTGATCCTTTAGCCAATCAAAATGGCTATGGAATGGGTTTATTTGCGGTAGATACTAACGGAAATGTAGTGGTGTTAAAAGAAGCTGCAAGAGTTCAGTTAATTCATAATGCACCCGATACAGCAATAAAAAATGTAGATATTTACTTTAATGATGATAAACTGGTATCGAATTTAGCTTTTAGAAAAGCAACTGCTTTTTTTACTGCTGAAGCAGGTGCACACAGAATAAGAGTAGCGAATGCTAACCAAACCGATACTATTTTTTATATACCATCGGTAACTTTATTTACAGGTAAATCATACGTGGCTATAGCTACAGGTGTAAAAGATACTACAACTTATGCTGCAAATCCTGAAGGACACGACAGAGGATTTACCATTAATGGTTTTGACAGTTTATCAGAAGGTTCAACAGTAACCGGTAACTTTCAGTATGTAGTTTATAATGGTACGCCAGATGCAGTAGATTTATCATTCAACAGAATTTCAAATAACACTACAATTATCAGTAATTTAGCTTATGGCAAATTCTCTAATTTATTAAACGCCAATGCAAACTTTATTTTTAATGTAAGTAACAGTACGCAAACTGCCTATAACGGAGCTTATACTTTAACCGCTACAGGTACTAACTTAAACCAATCAGGTGTTATATTTACTTCAGGTTTTTATAGCGAAACTGGAAACCCTGTTAATTCACCATCGTTTAAAATTTATGTTGCTTATAACAATGGTACTGTAGCTGAGTTAATTCGTTTAAAAAACAAATTACAAATTATACATAACTCGCCTGATACAACCATTAAAACTATTGATGTATATGCAAACGGAGTAAAATTTGTAAATGGATTAGGCTTTAGAAAAACAACAGGTATTGCAGCTACTGATGCATATGTGCCGGTTAGGTTAAACTTAACTAATGGTGGTTCGGTTGATACAAGTAATTCATTATGGGCAGTTAGTTTATTACCTGATTCAAACTTTAATATTGCTATCACTCACGGATTTACCGGAACTGCATATAGAGCTAACCCTGAAAGTATTTCAACTAACTTTGGTGTAACCGTAATAAGCCCTGCCAAACAAGTTGCTACTTTACCTAAACCAACCAATGAGGTTACGTTTTTCCATGGTGCGGTTAATCTAGGGAAAATTACTATACAAGGTGAGCAAGAAGGTTTGTTTGTAGCAAAATCAAACTCATATAAAACTACTTACAAATACTCTCCAACAAAAGGTAATGCAGCAGCTACTTACAATATTACTGATGCTAATTCTGGTGCAGGTATATCAACTTACAAAGCGAATTTCGTGGGAAGAACAGGTAATACAGGTGTGTTATTAGCTTCGGGTGTTGCTTTGGATTTAAGAACAGTAAAAGTACAGTATAAATTAGATTCATTACATACAGCTCTTAAGGACTCTGCTTTAAACTACGCTGATTCATTATTGTATACACAAAATAAAGATATACTATTAGGTTATTATATTGTTTGGACTGATGGCTCAGTAGATACTTTAGAAAGAGTAAGAGGAGTTGGTATTGCTGAGGTAACTAAACAAAACGAATTACTTTTATATCCAAACCCGGTTAAAGAAACTTTAAATGTAGTATTCACAAGTAAATCAAACCAGGAAGCAGCTATCAATATTATTGATTTACGAGGAGCGATTGTAAAATCGGAAAAAGTAAATTTGAGAAACAGCTTAAATGAAATAAGCTTAAATGTAAGCAACCTGAATGCAGGCATCTATTTTGTTCAACTAACCACCAATGAAGGTGTAGTAACAAAAAAATTAATTGTTGAATAAATAAGAGAATTAATACAATTGAAAATAGAAAAGCGGGCATTGTTACAATGCCCGCTTTTTTAATGCAAATACCTTATAAAAATATTATTTACTTAAGGTGTTTGCAATTATATTTGCTGCCTTATTTAAAAAAGCAATATGAGCAAAGGACCTATTTCAAATTTCATTGAAACACATTATAAACACTTTAATGCAGCCGCTTTAGTTGATGCTGCTAAAGGTTATGAAACACACCTTACCGAAGGTGGTAAAATGATGGTAACATTAGCAGGTGCTATGAGTACCGCTGAGTTAGGTAAATCATTAGCTGAAATGATTCGCCAGGGTAAAGTTGATATTATTAGCTGTACAGGTGCAAACTTAGAAGAGGATATTATGAATCTGGTAGCTCATAGTCATTACAAACGCGTACCTAATTACCGTGATTTAAGTCCGCAGGATGAATGGGATTTATTAGAAAACCATTACAACCGTGTAACCGATACTTGTATTCCTGAAGAGGAAGCTTTCCGCAGATTACAAAAACATATTTATAAAATTTGGAAAGATGCAGATACAGCAGGCGAACGCTTTTTTCCGCATGAATACATGTATAAAATATTGTTAAGTGGCGAGTTAAAACAATACTACGAAATTGATCCTAAAAACTCGTGGATGTTAGCTGCTGCTGAACGTAATTTGCCAATGGTAGTTCCGGGTTGGGAAGACTCAACAATGGGAAATATTTTTGCTTCATACGTTATTAAAAATGAAATAAAAGCCACTACAATGAAGTCAGGTATTGAATACATGGCTTGGTTAGCTGACTGGTATGTGAAAAACAGCGAAGGAAAAGGAATTGGTTTCTTTCAGATAGGTGGCGGTATTGCCGGTGATTTTCCTATTTGCGTAGTACCAATGTTATACCAAGATATGGAGATGGAAAACATTCCGTTTTGGAGTTATTTCTGCCAAATCAGCGATTCAACAACCAGTTATGGTTCGTATTCAGGAGCTGTACCAAACGAAAAAATTACTTGGGGTAAATTAGATATTCATACACCTAAGTTTATAGTAGAAAGTGATGCTACTATTGTGGCACCGCTTATGTTTGCCTGGATATTGGGTTGGTAAGATTAAAACTTATCTATACATAAAAAAGCCCTGCATGTTTTCATGCAGGGCTTTTTATTTTATGTCTTATTATTATTTCTTACTGGTTAATTCATTTACCAGATTATCGGCTTTGGCTACTTTTTGCAGTATCCATAAAACGTAGCGAATATCAACAGCTACACTTCTGCTATAGCTTTCGTTCCAGGCATAATCATTTATAGTAGCTGTGTAAGCCCTGTCAAAGTTTACACCTACCAGTTCGCCTTTTGCGTTCATAACAGGGCTACCGCTGTTACCACCTGTAGTATCTAAATTATATAAAAAATTAATAGGCAAATCATTAATGCTTGGTTTCAATAAATCGCCATAATCTTTGGCTGCATATAACTCTTTAATAACAGGTAGTAATTCATAATCCACACCATCTTCTTTTTGTATAATTCCGCTTAACGAAGTAAAAGGTGCATGGTATTCTGCATCGTTAGGGCTATAACCTTTTACATAACCGTAAGTAAAACGCAGTGTTGAGTTGGCATCCGGTACAAAGCTTTTGTTTTGATATACCGTTTTGGCATCTACATATTTTGCCATCAATAAATTTAACTCCGCGTCTCTTTTTTTATCCTCTTCATCAAAATAATTTATTTCAGTATTTAACTCATGTGCAAAGTTTAATAATGGGTCGTTAAGGGCAAACAGTTTTTCAATATCTTCATTGGCAAGCTTGTCAATAGCTTTGGCATCTTTAAAAATAGTGGTATTATAGAGTACATTTATATCGCCTAAACTACCTATTGCTTTAACCGTATTTTCTTTATTAAATGCTGCGGCATCGTCCGCCATTTTTGCTATGGCTACGCGCTCAAAAGTTTCATCGTATTTGTAGAATGTAGTATTGAGTAATTGTTTTAGTTTAACACCTTGCTTTAGTTTAAATTCAGTCCTTTCTGCATCGGTTTTTAAATTTTGAAAAGCTACTTTATAATTATCAACGGCCGCAGCAACTGATAGGATAGGGGCTATACTATAAATTTGATCGTACCATAAGTTACGTGGAGCATATTTAATAATATCATCATATAATACATTGATACGTGGAATAACCTGGCTGTAGGTAGCCTTTAAGGTTTCATCTTTTGATAGAAAATCTTGCAACAATTTTTCATCAGCATATTTTTTATCTGTTAATTTAACACGTTTAAAACCTTGTAATTTTCCTTTGAAATTTTTAGTTGTATTGGCTAATTGTTTTATACGTGTAGCATATTTTATTTCTAATGCTTTATTGCCTTTACCCAATTTTTCCATTTCATTTATTTGCCAATCGTAAATATTGCTGATGTATTGGAGCATGTATTGTTCGTGGTATTTATAAAATGCAGCAGGTTGGTGGCGGTAAGTTCTGCCGGGGTAACCCAGTATAAAAACAAAATCATTTTCATTTACACCTTTAGGGTTAATGGGTAAATACTTAGCTGGTTTATAAGGTATATTGTTGGGGCTATAATCAGCCGCACTTCCGTCAGGAGCTACATAAGCTCTTAAAAAAGCAAAGTCGCCACTGTGGCGAGGCCAAACCCAATTGTCTTTTTCTCCTCCGTATTCACCAATACTACGTGCCGGTACATAAACCAGTCGTACATCTTTTAATAACTTGTACCTGAATAAAACATAAGTCCTGCCGGTAAACATTTCCGATATTTCACAGCTCAATCCTTGGTTGGCTTTGTTTTCAGCCTCGGTTACAGTTTTTATATTATTGGCAATTATTTTTAAGCGTTCAGCCGCATCGCTGGTGCTTTGTGTACCTTGCAGTATTTTGCCCGATACATCTTCGTAGCTGGCTGTAATTTTGCATACCAGTCCTTTTGCCTGCGCTTCTTCATTTTTTGTTTTAGCTAAATAGCCATTTTTTATATAATCATGTGCGGTATCACTAATAGCAGCAACAAAGCTAAATGCACAGTGGTGGTTGGTTACTATTAAACCATCGTTACTTACAAAACTTCCTGTACATCCGCCAACACGTACTATAGCATCCATTATGCTAATACCATTAGGGTTATACAATTCAATTGGTTTTATTTTTAATCCAATCTTTTTAAGATCAATTTTTTTAATTTCAGATAAAGGAAACATGCCTTCGTCAGCTTTAAAGCTTTGGCTAATCCCAATAATAGCAAGGGTTAGTACAACTACAATATATTTTTTCATAACGTATAAAAGGCAGGCAATATAAATTATTTGTTAAGCATAATATATAAATATTGGTTTATGTAATAATGGAAATAATGCGACATTTTTCTTGAAGGTATTGTAACAAGCTTTTACCCCCCTTGCTTTTTGTTGTGTTTTTAATAAGTCCAATTTTTTTAAAATACGCACTATTGTATAATGTTTTGACAGTTAAATATTTGTAAGTTTAACTCGTGACAAATAAGTATTAAAATTTGAGTTTTCTGAAAGTTTTTATTGTAAAATTTTTGACAGCCGTAAATAAAATGACAAGGTGCTACTCCTTACCGCTACTCATTTTTCTTAATTTTTAGTAAATTTTAAGTTATTAAATAAACAATAATCTGGATTAAATGTAGAAGAGGCTGCTTTTTTATGCTAAATAAAACGGATAAATAGCAATAACAAAATTCACAAAAATCAAACAAAATAAATCAAAAGAATGTATGAAAAACAACTACAAAAACAAAGTCTTTAACCCTTTTATTTGGCTGTTAGCCATTGCAGTGAACTTGGTTTCATGGAGCAATATCAGTGCACAGACCTGTACTACGGTTTTAGCAACTCAAAATTTTGAGACTGGTTCTACTACTATGCCTTCCGGCTGGACTTCTTTATTAACGAGTGGTAGTGGTGCTCAATGGCAAAATGCTACAGCATCTAGTTACGTTTATGTTGGAACAAGTGGAGTAATGACTGCTAAATCGGGTACTCAAGCTGCTTGGTTTAATGGTTATGCTTACAACACCGGAAACAATGCTGCTTTAGTTTCTCCATCTTTTAGTTTAAGTAGCAGAGCTGCGAGCGACTCTGTAACTGTTTCTTTCTGGGTGTATCGCCATAATGCATATACTGCTTATGCGGGTTCTCCTATTACTGTGTATGTGAATACAACAAACAGCTTATCTGGTGCAACTGCAATTTCACCGGCAATGCCTTGTTTCACAGCATCTGCACCATCAGTACCTTCTGTAGGATGGTATTTAATGAGATTTAATATCCCTGCTTCTTTTGTAGGTGCAACTAATTATGTATTGATTAATTGTGCTTCTGATTACTGGAATGATGTATTAGTTGATGATATTTCTATTGTACGTTATAATACTACTCAAAGCTATGTTGGTTCTAGAGCATTTCAACCAACTACAGCCGGAGCTTCTGCCGGTATTCCTAATCAACAAATTTTAAGTTTAGGTATTGCTACTGCTGCTTATGATACAGCAGGTTTATTAGCTACTCAATTTGATTTCAATACTGCTAATACTTTAAACGTTGCGGGCATTACTGCTGCTAAATTATATTACACAGGTGCTAATAAAGTATTTTCAACTGCCAATTTATTTGGTACTGCAACTTCTCCAAGTGGTGCTTTTACTATTACCGGTTCACGATCGTTAAAAGATTTAGCGGGTTTATGTGTGGGCGATACGGCTTGGTTTTGGTTAGTTTACGATTTAGCTTCAACAGCCAGTGATACTGTTAATGCTTCATGGACAAGTGCTGTTCTTGCTTCTTCTACTATTACTCCTTCAGTTTCAATGCCGGGAAGAGGCCGTTTAGTGGCTAATCCATTAAGTGGTGCTTATACTATTGGTGGTTCAGGTGCAAGAAACTATACCACATTTGCGGCAGCATTTTCTGATTTAACAAATTTAGGTGTGAGTGGCCCTGTAACATTCACAGTTGCTGCCGGTACTTATACTGGTCAGTTAACAGTTCCACAAAATATGTTGAATGTGAGTGCTACCAATAACGTAGTATTTGATGGTGTTAACCCTGCTACCCGTATTATTACTTCTTCAACTTCTGGAGGGTCTACTTTATTACTTAACAAATGTAGATATGTAACTTTCCGTAACTTTACTATTGCTAATACTGTTTCAGGTGCTGGTACAGCTGTTGCTATTGTAAGTACTACTACTGGTTATGAAGGTACAGGTTGCCAGTTAATTGGTAATATTATTAATTTACCAAACGTAGGTACTAATACAAGTTATGCAATCAGTATTACAGGTACTGCTAATGGTCATGGACAAGCTACATTCTCTGCCGATTCAATTATAATTGATAGCAACACAATTAATGGAGGTTACTACGGTATCAGTGCATACAACTGCTGTACTGCTTCTTCATTATATGTACGTGGTATGAAAATAAGAGGTAATACCATTAACAATGTTTTTTACATGGGTATGTATTTATATTATATTTATAATGCTATAGATGTATTAAACAATACAGTAACAATGCTTCCTACTTCTACTTCAAGTTATGGTATTTACTATTACTATAACCAAAACAGTAGTTCAATACCAACACAAATTATAGGTAATAAAGTATATAATGGTTACTACTATGGTATGTATATTTACTATCCGGTTTCTAATGCAAGTACTACTTTAAAAGTGTATAACAACTTAGTAACTAACTTAACTACAGCTACTGCTACTGCTTATCCTGTTTATGTATATATGGGAACCGGTATAACTGAAATTTACCATAACACATTTATTCAAAATGCAGCAGCTTCAAGCAATACTTATTCTGCTTTGTATTATTCAGGTACTACTACTAACGTAAACATTAAAAACAATGTTTTAGCTAATAGAAATACTTCTAGTGCTGGTTTAGGTTTATATTGTGGTGTTAATCCATCAGGAAATACCATTAACTATAATATTTACCACAATGCGGCTAATACTAATTTATTATACAGAGGTTCTCTTTATAATACTACTAGTTATAGAACAGCTACAGCAGGTGGTGATAGCTCATACTATTCTACTTCAAATCCATTTGTAAGTACAACTAACTTTAATTTGGTGAATGGTTGTATAGGAAAAGGTGTTAACATGCCTAATATTCCTTTAGATTTAGTGGGTAATACCAGAAATACATTACCTGATCCGGGTGCTTATGAGTTTACTGGTGGTACTGCAAACGACTTAGCTCTTGATGCTTTATTAACTCCGGTTGCTCCAGTAACATTAGGTAGCCAGGATTTGGTATTCAGAGTACGTAACGTAGGTAATGCAACTGTTTATAATTTTAATGCTTCTTATACATTAAATAGTGGTACTCCTGTTACTCAATTTTGGTCGGGTACTTTAAATACTTGCGATACTGCATCTGTTTCATTTACAAGTTCAAATCAAATTACTTTAGGTGCATCAAATGCTATTAAAGTATTTACTGATTCTCCTAACTCATCAACTGATCCAAATAGAACAAATGATACTATTTCAGTAACTTATTTAGCTCCATTAAGTGGTAATTTTACCATTAACCCTGCTTTGCCTTCAAGTGCTACTAACTTTAGATCGTTTGGTGCTGCTGATACAGCTTTACAAGCTGGTATAGTTGGTCCGGTTTATATTACAGTTGCTGCCGGTACTTATACAGGTAAAATTAATATCAGAGGTGGTGTTATAGGAGCTTCGGCTATCAATAATATCGTTTTTGATGGTGTAAGTGCTGCTTCTTGTATCCTTACATCTTCATCTTCAGCTGCATCAACAGTATTGTTGAACAAATGTAATTATGTAACTTTCCGTAACTTTACTATCAATAACACTGTTTCAGGTAATGGAACAGCTATTGCTATTTTAAGTACTACTACGGGTTATGAAGGTACAGGTTGTGCTATTAAAAACAACATCATTAACTTACCGAATGTGAGTAGCAATACAAGTTATGCTATCAATCTTACGGGTAGTGCTGATGGATACGGACAAGCTACATTCTCAGCTGACTCTGTATTAATTGATAGTAATGTTATTAATGGTGGTTATTACGGTATCAATGCATACAACTGCTGTACTGCTTCTCCATTGTATGTACGTGGATTAAAAATAAGAAACAATACCATTAATAATGCTTATTACATGGGTATGTATATCTATTATATCTACAATGCTATTGATGTATTAAATAACACAGTAACCATGTCAACTGTTTCTACCTCAGGTTACGGTATTTATTTCTACTATAACCAAAACAGTGGAACTACGCCAACTCAAATTATTGGAAATAAAATTTACAATGGTTTCACCTCTGGTTTATATGTTTACTATCCTATTAATGGTTCAGGTACTTTACGTATGTACAATAACGTATCACGTAATACCCGCTCAACTACAGGTTACGGTGCTTATGTATATATGGCATCAGGAGTAACAGAAGTATTTAACAATACATTTGTTCAGGATGCTGCTACTACATCGGCTACCTACTCAGCTTTATATTATTCAGGTACTACCAGTAACGTAAATATTAAAAATAATATTTTAGCTAATAGAAATGCTTCAGGTTCAGGTTTAGCATTGTATTGTGCTGTAAATCCGGGTGGAAATACAATTAACTACAATACTTACATGAATGCTGCTAATACTAACTTATTATACAGAGGTACTACTTATACTGCTGCTAACTATAATACTACTACTGCAGGTGGTGATTCATCATTCTACAAAACTACTTCGCCATTTGTAAGCACTACTAACTTAGCTATAACTAATGGTTGTGGCGGAAAAGGTGTTACTAACCCTAATATTACTACTGACGTTGACGGAACCGTAAGAAATTCTCCTCCGGATATAGGAGCCTATGAATTTGCCGGTGGTGCTTCTGATGATATTGCTGTTGATGCAATACTAAGCCCTGTTTTCCCGGTAGCTTCTGGTTCAACTTATGTTGTTGCAAGAGTTAGAAACGTAGGTCTTAATCCTGTTTATTCATTTGATTTATCATACTCTGTAAATGGTGGAGCTCCGACTTCAACAACATGGTTTGGTACTTTAAATGCTTGTGATACATCAAGCGTAAGTATTCCTACTCCTTTTACCGTTGTAGGTAATGTTCAGTATACTTTAAAAGTATTTACTTCTAACCCTAACTCAACTACTGACCCTAACAGAGGTAATGATACCATGACTTCTACGGTAGCTACACCATTAAATGGAACTTACACCATTGGTGCAACTGCTTCTGATTATACTTCGTTTACTGCAGCTAATACTGCATTACAATTACGTGGAGTTGATGGTCCTGTTACTTTCAATGTTAAAACCGGAACTTACAATGAGTCAATTAACTTAGTTGCTGCTCCTGGTCTTTCTGCTACCAATACAGTTACATTTACTTCATTAGCTAACCATGTTGATTCGGTAAAATTAACTTGGAACTCTACTAGTGGTAATAATTATGTATTAAGTTTTACAGGTAACTACTATAAAGTAAACAAAATAAGCATTATTCAAGCAGGTACTACTGTTAGTGCTTATGGTGTAAACGTAAATGGTTATGCTTCTTACGATACATTGAGTAGCTGTAAAGTAAGAGTGCCTTACTACTATTTATATTTCTATACAACTGCTGCTTTATATGCAAATAACGTAAGTGGTACAGGTATGGCTTATGTTAATAATTCATTCGCTGGTTCGTATTATGGAGTATACTATAATGGTGTAAGCACTGCACGTCCTAGTAGAACTTATTTTGCAGGTAATACTTTTGATAGTTCATACTACTCACCATTCTATTACTTGTATTATACAAACTATACTAAGATTGATAATAATACATTTAACTTATCAAGCCCTACAGCTACTACTACAGGTTATACATACTGGTATTACAATGATTCAGCTTTTACATTTACTAATAACAGAGCAAACTTTGCTTCGGGTATAACTACCTACTGGTATAACTACTACCGTGCAAATACAGTTGCTGCAAGAGGTTTAGTTGCTAACAACAGTATTGCCAGCGCTGGTACATTATATTACTATTGGGGTAATGCTACCACTTCAAATATTGATTTCTACCAAAATAGTTACAATATGGGTGGTGGATATTTCTATATCTCTAACTCAGGTTTAACTGATATTAGATTCAGAAATAACATTTTCTCTGGAACAGGTTCATACAGTTTATATTGGACTTCATTACCAAGTATTGCTACTGCAAACTCTAACTATAACTTAATTACATCTACAGGTAGCAGTACTCCAATCTATGCGGGAACTGGCTATACATTAGATGGATTTAGAGCTGCTGCTGCTGGCTTTGAACGTAACTCAATCAGTTACCGTGCTCCATATACTTCAACTACTAATTTAGTTCCAAATGCGGCAGATACTGCAGTATGGGCAATTAATGGTCGTGGTATTCACTTAGCTGAGGTTACTACTGATAAAAACAATGCAGTTCGCCCTGCAACTATTGTTGAAGGTGCTCCTGATTTAGGTGCATTTGAAGTAACTCCAACTGCTTTACCTCCTAGAGCTGTTGCAACTCCTGCAACTCCTGCTGCCGGTACTACTCAGTTATTTACTTTTGGTAATGATACAGTAGCTTCTATCACTTGGGATGCATTTACAACTCCTCCTGCTTCTATTGCTGTTCGTCAATATAGTGGAAAACTACCTTTTAATCCAGGTTCAGGTACTCCAGGTTTAATGTATTTCTACACAGATATTTCAGTACCTACCGGTACTTACTTATACAACGTTAACATATACTATAAAAACCAATGGTTTGGAACAATGTTCAGTAACAATGCTTTCTTTGCTAAAACCGATTTAAAATTAGCTAAGAAAAATGCTTCAAGCACTTGGGTTGCAGGTTTAGACTATGCAAGTGTGGTTGATACTACAAGATGTATTTTATCTGGAAGCGGTTACACAGACTTCTCTCAATTTACAGGTTTTGATAACTCTAATCCATTACCGGTTAAAATTACTCAGTTTAACGGCAGCTTAAATGCTAACGATGCTAAATTGAAATGGATAACTGCAAGTGAATTAAACGCTAACCAATTTGTTGTTGAGCGCTCATTAGATGCTATCAAATTTGTTGAGGCAGGTAAAGTAAAAGCTGCAGGTAACTCAACTAGCTTAGTTTCTTACGATTTTGTTGACAGAGGTGCTGCTTTATTAGCAAAACAATCTGCTTCAATATTCTACAGATTAAGAACTGTTGACAATGATGGTAGCTACGAATATTCAAAAACAATTGAATTAAGAGCTGATGGTTCTATTAATGAAGAAGTAGTTGTTGCTCCAAATCCATTTACCAATAACTTAAGCATTAACATAAATGCAGCTAACAGCGGAACGGCTAAAGCGGAGTTAATGGATTTAAGTGGTAAAGTTTTAGGAACTCAAAACTTAAACGTTGATAAAGGAACTAACGCTATCTCTGTTCAAAATATCGAACAATTGAATCAAGGTATCTACTTATTACGTGTTATCACTAATACTGGAACTCAAGTATTCAGAATCGTTAAAAACTAATTTTTAGTTTAAAATAAAAGAGAAGCTGCCCCGAAAGGGGCAGCTTTTTTTATGCACGTAATTCTGGCACTTCTTAAGCTGTAAACCCTGTAAAAAAGCATTACCCATGCAAATAGTTTGATAATACATCATAATTACATACTTTCGCCAAGCTTTCAACAATAATGGAAACTCTTATACTAAATGCCACTGTTTGCTTCCCTGCAAGCCCTTTTAATAGCAAAGTTTGCGATATTTTAATAGTTGATAATCAGATTGAAACTATTGTGTTGAGCAGTAAAAAGGTGTTTGATAAAACATCGAAAAAACAACTGGTATTTGATGCCCAAAAAGCCATTATAGCCCCTTCCTTTGTTGATTTGCGTTCACACGGAACCGACCCCGGTAATGAGCAAAAGGAAACACTGGAAACTTTAGCCAAAACGGCTATTGCAGGCGGTTTTACTACCGTTTGCGTATTGCCTGACAGTGAACCCACCACAACCAACAAAGCACAGGTAGAATATATTGTTAACCAGTCAAATAAATTAGCTGCCGAGGTATTACCATACGGTACTTTAAGCCATAAAATGCAGGGAGAGCAGTTAAGCGAAATGTACGATATGCATTTGGCCGGAGCTGTTGGTTTCAGCGATGCCAACCATGCCATTAAAGAAAGTGGCTTAATGATGCGCGCTTTGCAATACAGCCAGATATTTGGTGCTAAATTATTTATACATGCCGAAGATTTGAGTTTAAGTACCGCAGGCAGAATGCACGAAGGTAAAACAAGCGTTGTTTTAGGCTTAAAAGGCATTCCGGCTATAGCCGAAGAAATGGCTGTAAAACGCGATATTGAATTGGCTAAATATTGTAATGCACCTATTCATTTTTCGCACATATCAAGCAAAGGTTCAGTTGAAATTATAAAAAGAGCAAAAGCAAAAGGAATACCCGTAACCTGTGATGTGGCAGTAGCCAACTTGTGTTATATTGATGAAGATTTAATGCAGTACAATGCCAACCTGAAACTCAATCCGCCTTTGCGTGGCCGTGATGACAGGAAGGCTTTATGGAACGGTTTACTGGATGGTACTATTGATGCAATTGTTACCGACCATTTACCACAAAATTTAGAACTGAAAGAAGTGGAGTTTGAGTATGCCAGCGAAGGAATGATTATGCTGCAAACAGCCTTACCATTATTATTGGCCAATGCTCCTAAAAATTTAGACTTAACCATACTTATTGAAAAACTAAGTATCAACCCCCGAAAAATTATTAATAAAGCAGTGCCTGCTTTTGAAAAAGGTGCACAGGCAGAGTTTGTTATTTTCAATACACAAACAACCTGGTTATTTAATAGCACCAGCAACCAATCCAAATCAAAAAACTCATTTGTTTTCAATAAAGAGTTAACCGGAAAAGTATTGGCTGTTTTCAATAAACAAAAATTAACTATCCTATAAATTTATTATGATCATAGAACATCAATCAAAATTAGTTTTAAGCGCTTTAGAATCATTACTGTCAACTTATGCTGCGGGTAAAGAGTTAAAAAGCATCTATAATGAATGTAAGGACATTTTTTTATCAAGCGATGATTTTTCCAGCAAGTTAAAAAGTTTAGATGCATTAATTGGCAAAGCAGGTTACGCAGAGTTGGAAGATGTAATTTTCGACTTAGTGTTGGTTCATTTCTTATCAGCTATAGAGCATGACGAAGAATATTTTGACAGTGACGAGTGGCTGGATATTGAAGAGCAAACAGTAAACAGGGGAACAGAGTTATTGAATGTGTTTTTATACATCAATGAGGCTACCGATACCGATGCTGAAATATCATTAGATGATTTTTTAAATGAGTTCCTGTTAACCGATATGGATGAATTCCAGGACGAGTTTAAAATTTACGAACCGCTTATCGAAAATGACTTGGAAGAAGCAGAGGTTGATGACTTAATTGCATTAAAAACAAAACTGGCCGATGATTCAGCTATCAAAGAATTTTTAGTGCCAATGGTTATGTTTTTCCAAACACCGGCCGATACCCGAATGTTAGAACAATATAAATCAAAAACCAATTTGTTTGAACAAAGTGTATTAGCTTCGCTTTTAGCTTTTAATAATCAAATTTAACATGATACAGGACACAACACAATCAACCCATTGGCAACTGGTAATAAAGTATGCCATTGCTTATGCATTATCGTTTATAGGTTTTCAATTGTTGTTGTTTATAGCATCTGTTGAACAGGATAAAATTAAGTGGATTGTTTTTATTATTAATATGGCCATATCGTTTGCCGTATTATTCATCAGCTTACGAAGCAGGCGTAACGAGCAATTAGGAGGCTACATCAGTTATGGTAAAGCCTTGGCAACAGGTTCACTTATATTGTTATTAGCCTCTGCAGTAATGGCAGTATGGACTTATATATTTTCAGCCTTTATTGATGCGGATGGTATCAAAGCATCCATGGAGTTAGCCAAGCGCCAAATGATAGAGAATGGGGCAAGTGAGGAGCAAATAGCGATGGGTAAAAAAATGGCTGATATTTTCAGCTCTCCATCAGCATTAGCTGTTACTTCATTTTTCGGCACTTTTATTATAGGTTTTATAGTCCTTTTAATTACAGGCATTTTTGTTCAAAAAGTGAATCCGGATGAGGCGTACAATCAGCTTGAACAATAATTAAATTACAGACGATTAATTAATGAAAGAAATAAATATTTCGGTAGTTATACCATTTTTAAATGAAGAAGAATCGTTGCCAGAATTATTGGCTTGGATTGAGCGTGTAATGTTAGCAAACCAATTTAGCTACGAAATTATTTTGGTTGACGATGGCAGTACCGATAATAGTTGGGCAGTAGTGGAGCAACATGCACAAATAAACACAAACATAAAAGGCATAAAATTCAGACGCAATTATGGTAAATCAGCTGCGCTGAATGTAGCATTTCACAAAGCTGTTGGCACTGTAGTTATTACCATGGATGCCGATATGCAGGATAGCCCGGATGAAATACCTGAGCTATACCGCATGATTGTAGAAGAAAACTACGACTTAGTAAGCGGTTGGAAAAAAAAGCGTTACGACCCTATTTCTAAAACCATTCCTACCAAAATATTTAACTGGGCTACCCAACGCATGAGTGGCATTAAGTTGAACGACTTTAACTGTGGCTTAAAATCATATAAGCTGGAAGTAGTAAAAGCCATTGAAGTATATAACGAAATGCATCGCTACATACCGGTACTGGCCAAATGGAACGGGTATAGAAAAATAGGGGAGAAAGTAGTAGAGCACAGAGCCCGGAAATACGGAACTACCAAGTTTGGTTTAGAAAGATTTATCAATGGCTTTTTAGATTTATTAACCATATTTTTTGTTTCCAAGTTTGGCAAAAAGCCCATGCACTTTTTTGGTGTATTAGGTACCCTGTCATTTCTTTTTGGTTTTGGTGTTACCGCCTTTTTAGTATTCCAAAAAATATATTACGCTATACAAAACTGGCCGTATGGCCGCAATATAACCGATCAACCTTTGTTTTATATAGCCCTTGTAGCAGCTATTATTGGCGTACAATTGTTTTTAGCCGGATTTATTGGCGAGCTTATCAGCCGCAATTCATCAGACAGGAACCAATATGGTATAACCAAAACTTTAGGGTATAATGACTAAAAAAAAAGTTTTAATTATTGGTCCGGCCTGGCCTTTAAGAGGGGGCTTGGCTACCTACGATGAACGTTTGTGCAGGGAGTTTTTAAACGAAGGGCACGAATGCGAAATAGCCAGTTTCTCTTTACAATATCCTGAAATTTTATTTCCCGGCAAAACACAATTGAGTGACGATGCACAGCCAACGGATATAACCATATTACCCATTATTAATTCCATTAACCCGTTTAACTGGTTAAGCGTAGGTAATAAATTAAAAAACAAACAGTACGACTTAGTTATTATCAGGTATTGGATGAGCTTTATGGCACCCGCTTTGGGTACTATTGCCCGTATTATTAAATCCAACGGCAAAACAAAAATTATTGCCATAACCGATAATATAATTCCGCACGAGCAACAGTTTTTCGATACCGCTTTTACCCAATATTTTATTGATGCCTGCGATGGTTTTTTAGCCATGAGCAGAGAGGTTTCAACCCATGTAGATTTGTTTACCAATGGCAAGCCCAAAACCTATGTGGCACATCCCATGTACGATATGTTTGGGCCCTTGCTGGATAAAACAGCAGCCAAACAACAATTGGGTTTAGATGTAAACTATAATTACCTGTTGTTTTTTGGGTTTATAAGAAAATACAAAGGCTTGAGCTTATTGCTCGATAGCTTAAAAGAGCTGAAACAAATAGTACCCAATATAAAATTAATAGTAGCAGGTGAGTTTTACGAAAACAGCGAACCCTATTTGAACCAGATAAAAAATTTAGGATTAGAAGACGATGTAATTTTACGCACCGATTTTATTCCCAATCAACAAGTAGGCGTTTATTTTTCGGCAGCCGATATAGTAGTGCAAACCTATTTAAACGCTACCCAGAGTGGCGTTACCCAAATAGCCTATTATTATAACAAACCCATGCTGGTAACCGATGTGGGAGGTCTGGCAGAGCTGGTTCCACATGAAGTAGTAGGTTATGTAGTACCGCGCGATTCAAATATTATAGCCAATGCTTTGCATGGGTTTTATACGGAGCAAAAAGAAGAACAATTCAGGGCAAACATTGAAATAGAAAAACAAAAGTTTACTTGGAAATATTTAACCGAACAATTGTTATCTCTGTGATTTTTTTGTAGCATTGAATGAATTTATATGCTACAAAAACTACGGCAAATACTACGCAATCTTCCCTCAAAATACCTCAAAGCATTTCAGTTTGATTTGCGGGCATTTGCTCTGTTTCGCATAGCATTAGGCTTTACCATGTTGCTTGACATTTGTATAAGGTTAGCCGATATAGAAGCCTTTTATACAGCAACAGGTGTTTTACCTGTAAGCCTTTTAAAACAACATTTAAGTACCTTTTATTACTTACCTATTTACTCGCTGGTCGATAGCCTTCCGTTCGTATCGTTGTGTTTTGGTATACATTTACTATGCGTTGTTTTATTTACACTAGGCTATAAAACCAAAATAGTACAAACACTCTGCTTGTTGTTTTACATAAGCCTGCACATGCGCAATCCTTACATACTGCAAGGGGGCGATGATTTGTTACGATGCCTGCTTTTTTTTAGTTTGTTTTTACCTTTAAATGCCGTTTGGGCAGTAAGCAAAACAAAAGTAAGGGTGAGTTATACTTTGGCGGCTATGCTTTTTATGTTTCAGGTAATGCTGGTGTATTTTGTTTCCGTTACCATGAAAGGCGAAAACGAATGGTGGTTTGATGGAACCGCTTTATACTATGCCTTTAACCTTGACTTTATGCAATGGCCTTTGGCCAAATATTTGTTAAACTATCCAACAGCATTGCAATTTGCAACCCGCTTAACATCATTAGTAGAATTTATAGTACCCATGCTTTTTTTTATTCCGTATAAGAACAAAAAGATGCGCATGGTGGGTATAGTTATTTTAGTGCTGTTTCAATTGGCTATAGCCTCTACGCTATTTGTAGGCTTGTTTTTTCTGGTTAACATAGTAGCGCTTATTCCGCTGCTGCCGGGCAACTTTTTTCAATACCTGAATATAAAAGATTATTCCTTCCCCAGTATTTATAAAAGTTCCTATCGTAAAAATATAATAATAGGCATACTGGCTGTTTATTTGTTTTTATGGAATATGAATTACATGCCATTTTTTAAATTTGGCTTGTCGTCAAAAATTACCCCTTATGCCTATGCTATAGGTATAAACCAAAACTGGGGTATGTTTGCGCCTTGTGTGTTTAAAGAAGATGGTTGGTATATATACGAAGCAGTAACCAATAATGGCGATACCATAGATTTAAACAATGGAGGTTTGCCTGTAAATTATAATAAGCCTGCCAATGTATTGGCTACCTATAAAAACGACAGGTGGCGTAAGTTCAGCGAGTTTTTAATGTTAAACAGCAGCTACTGGTTAAGAGAACCAACCATTAATTATTTAAAGCATGTTTATAGCGCACAGCCTATAAAAAACATACGGTTATTGTATATGTTAGAGCTGACACCCAAGCCCGGTGAAAAAGGAATTATAGAAAAAAAGTATTTAGACTAAAAGGACTATTCGTTTTTAAGGAAGGTATCTGAATTGTCAGTTTGAGCGAAGGAGAGTTTGAACGGATCAGGCCGGAGTTTGAGCGTAGCCGAAAACTCGAGCTATCGGACCACGCTCGACATGACATTAATCCCGATAGCTATAGATACTACGACTCAAACCTATCGCGTATGGCCGTTTTCAGTACCTCCATATTAATATCCTTCAGCTTTTTAAACTTAATACAATACCCTGTTACGCTAGCCTTGCCCAGTTCTTTTCCATACGTTTCTGCTAAGTATGTTTTATCATCAATACCCATAATATAAACAGATATACCACTGGTGTTACCACTCAAACCAACCCGGTAAAACTCCCTTGTTGATCCATCAGTATATTTCATGGTGTAAGCACCATAGCCTATATTAGGATTAGAAACAACTTTGCCTTCACTGTTTTTACCATCCAAAAACCATAATTTACACGCAGGGTCTACTTCCATAATCATGCGGTGCAACGTTTCCATGTCGCTGCGTTTGGCTTCCGGTTGACTGCTAATATAGGTTTCTATTTCTTCTTGTACGTTCATGTATAATTATAGGTTGTTTTGTTAGTGTTATAAACTTGTTACTGTTGCAAATCATTTGTTAGCAGTTCATGTTTCTCTGTTCGTATTTATCAGTTGTTGCATGTGAGCAGTTAAAATTTATATGGTGAATATGGGTTCCATGATTTTCGTTTAAGTGCGTAGTTGGGTTCAACTCTAAAGGTTGTGAAGAACTCATGTAATGCTATGTTTGTTTGTGATTGGTAGCTTTGGTTTATTTGTAATTCGCAAAGGGCTTTAATAATCATAAAGGTAAAATACTGTCCGTATTTCTGCTTTGTCTCTGCATGTAAACCATTTTTTGTCAATTGATTATAGTCAGTTATATCATTGTCACTCTCAGATGTATGTCTAACAATTGAGTTTTCTGCAACAACTGATGCTAAAGCCGTCATAACTCTATCGTTTTTTGTTGGTCGGTAATATCTATTAACTATTACAGCACCTATTTCAGTTTCCCACCTAATTAAAGGGTCGTCTGTTGTGTTATTACCAGTTAGCTGATTAAGGTGTGAGTATCTGTTCTGTTTTGCAAAGTCAGATAGGTTTTGCAAGATGGTTATGCAAAGGTCCTGTTCGTCAATACTGTTGAAGTGTCTGTCAGCAGAATACTTAGTTGAAAGTTCTCTCACTTTTAAAAACAACTGTGTTAAGTTGTGTCCAAAATTTTTTATGTTCTCTTGTTTTGGATAAGTGTCGTTTACATAAATATGCTCATACACAAGTATAAGTTTCATCAATCTCTCAAGTCCGACACTTAGCGAGAAAAATGATTGGTAAATGAACCCGATTTGGGTAAAATTATGCCTACGAAGAAATGTCAAGCCAACACCCAAGTTCATACTGCTTAGTGCTGCCTCTTTCGATAGAAGTCTTTTTGTTGTCTTGTCAAGCAGTTTCATTTTTGTCTGTTGGTATTTAACTGTTCACTTGCTCTTTGCAAAAGTAATTTATTCTGAAAAACGGGTAAAGGTTTTTCCATCGTAACGGCATAAGTCAGTATTCCTGCTGCCTATCCAAAGGTTACCTGCAGTATCTTCCACAATGGAGTATACACCATTGTGACACAAACCCTCTTGTCTTGTAAACCGCGTAAATGATTTGCCATCGTAACGCCATAGTCCACCGGGCTCATTAAGCTCTCCACTGCCTAACTCAGTTCCAAACCAAAGGTTTCCTGCTTTATCTTCAAAGGCCACATTAATAGAGCCATTTTGAATGCCTCCTTTTGCTGTAAAGTTGATAAAATTTTTGCCATCAAAACGACATACACCGTAGTGTCTGCTTACAATGAGCAAGGTGCCATTTTTATCCTCCATGATAGAACGAACCCATCCCTCTCCATAAGGTTTGTATTGGGTTATTGATTTTCCGTCATAACAGCAAATACCCTCATTGGCAAGTACCCAGGAGCCAAACCAAATATTTCCTGCTTTATCTTCAAAAATACATTGTGTCCATTTGAGAGAAACGTTGTTTGTATTTAGTATGTTTTTGTTATCTAAAAAGCGGGTAAATGTTTTTCCATCAAAGCAATAAATACCATCAGTGGTGCCTAACCAAATTTTACCGCTTCTATCCTGCATCATACTCCATAGCTCATTTTTTGTTGATGGGGTATTATGGAAAGAATTATTAGGTAGAGAGCTGCTTCCAACAGAGCCGGGTATTGATATGTTTGTAAATTTTTTTCCATCAAAACGGGATATTGCCTCTTTTGTGCCGAACCAGATGTCGCCAGATATATCCTCTAGTATGAAAAAGATACCCGTTCCACACAAGCCGTCCTTTTTGGTAAACTGCGTAAATACTTTTCCATCATATCGGTAAACACCTTCGCCTGTGGTACCAAACCAAATATTACCCGATTTGTCCCTTAAACTACAACCTATCTGCTGGTATTCGTTTGAGCCTTGAGTTTTGCTCAGCTTTGTATGTTTGCTGGTGAACGATAGTTGTTCCGAAACAGTTTCATTTGATTGTTCAGTTATTGTCTGCCCGTTACATGATGTAAAAAATACCAATACAAACAGTAAAGAGAAGATGGAGTTTTTAAATTTAGTCATTGTTATAGTTACTTTATTACTGTTGTTTTTAGGTTGTTTTCAAGGTTACATACTAACACCCATTTTTGCCGCTAACTTATTTATAAGAATGATTTTATCATCTTGTTTCCCGCATATCAACAAGCACAATATTTTCAACTCGTTTTCATTATTCTGAAAATGTTTCAAATGTTTGGCCGTTGTATCGATACAGGCCGCAGTTTCGTGTTCCAATCCAAATTTTGCCGTTTTTGTCTTCAAACATATTCCAAACGGAATTTTTCCCCATACCGTCTTTAGTTGAAAAGTTTTTAAAAGTATTTCCATCGTAACGCCATAAACCACCAATGCTTTCTATCGAGTTTACTTTTTCACCTCCGTCAAACCAAATATTTCCGGTATTGTCCTTAAAAATAGCAGAACCAATATTTACTTTTTCAGTAAAAATTTTAAATGTTTGGCCATCGTAACGGAATACTCCGTTGTGTCTTCCACTAAACCATATATGTCCGTTTTTATCTTCTACTATATATCTTATCCATCCGTCACCATTGGGTTTAGCACCGGTTACAGATTTTCCGTCAAAACGCAAAACCCCTTCTTCTGCAATGGGTCCTGAACCAAGCCATATAATACCCTTACTATCTTGTAAAATAGACTGAATCCATTTAAGTTGAAGATTTTGTTTGTTTGTAATGTTAGTCTTATCTAAAAACCGGCTGAAAGATTTTCCATCATAGCAATACAAATCTTGTGTAGTACCAAACCAAATAATGCCGCTTTTATCCTGCATAATAGCCCATACCGCATTGCCTGATTGTAATGTTGTTGTTCCCAATGCACCGGGGCTAGATAGCATCATCGGAATTTTTGAAATTGTTTTGCCATCGTATCTACTCAATCCATTGTCCGTACCAAACCAAATATTGCCCTCTTTATCTTCTAAAATGGACCAGACTTTATTATCACTTAAACCATCTTTTTTTGTAAACTGGGTAAATTCTTTTCCATCGTATTTATAAACACCTTCACCAGTTGTACCAAACCAAATATTACCATCTTTGTCCTGCAGGCTACAATGTACGTTTTGATGTTCGGTTGTGCCTTGTGTTTTGGTTAGCTTTATATGGTTGCTGGTAAACGATAGTTGTTGCGCAACCGTTTCATTTGATTGTTCTGTGGTTGTTTGTCCGTTACACGATGATGTAAAAAACACAAACAGTAAAAATAAGAGGAAGTTTTTAAATGGAGTCATTGTTATAGTTACTTTGTTACAGTTGTTTTTAAGTTACACCAATACCTGTCAGTGTTTATTAGCAAACTTTGCTAAAACAAATATCTGTATAAATATCCTGTTTTAAGTAGCCAGCCTGCCCCTTTAACAGATCAATAACAAGCGGTGCTGCCCTGTTTTTTCATTGGGTGCCCGGTGAATACAAGGAAGCACGTGACTTTCCGGATGGTCAACCGCCAGGCGGCATAAGTGACCAATACCTAAGCTAACAGGGCTTGCGTTAGGTTTGGCTTGGTAGTGTAAATCCAGGAAATGTTCTGTTAAAAACAATTCAAAGGCTGCATCTGCTCCACCATATTCTTTTTTAAGCGCCTCCCGAATGGCCGGAACAAGCACTTTCTGTTCCGCTTGTGAATTGGGTACTACTTCACTTGGCTCACCATAATACGTGCATAAAAAAGTATCCGTTGGTACAGGCGAGCGGTCCACATGAAATGAATATACATCCGTTGGAAAAAACGGGTTTTCATCATCCCGCTCATAGCACTTAATTATATTCAGGCTGGGTGAGGCACCATGCGCTTTCAATAGCTTCATATCGTTTAACAGCACTTCGCGGGCAAGTTGTCCCTGCTCACTCAGCTTCATGTCCAAAAGTGCCTCTTCATCCAATTCCGTTATATTTCCGTTTAGTGTTACCTGCTTAACAATCTCCGCAAAATCACCCGCTAGTTGACGTGTCCAGCAAATGGCATTCCTGTCGCCCTCAAAAGGCGTAGCAACAAGCTCTTCAAAATTAGAGACAGTTTGAATGGTTTGCATAGCAGAGGAGAGGTCTTTCATAGTGGGTAATTTAGGTATAACGGTTTTGCGCTTGTTTAATTAGTTCGTCAATCATGTGTGTTGTACTATCAAGTTCTTTTGCTTTTCTAAATAATTCAAGTGCCTTCGAATATTCTCCTTTGTCAAGATGATAAATACCCAGGTTACGATAACTGTATGAATTATTATTGTCAAGCTTGAATGAATAGTTTATATCTTCAAGTCCTTCTTCTTCTTTTCCAATTTTTATTTTTGCAAGGCCTCTGTTGTTGTAAGAATAAGCAAATGTGTTATCAATTTCTATCGCTCTGTCAAAAAGCATAATAGCTTCTTGAAATTTATGGAGTAAGTTCAATGTAAATCCTTTATTATTTAATGAATATTTATTATCAGGATCTAACTGTAATGACTTTTCATAAAACTCTAATGCTTTATTATGTTGGTCAAATTGGGAGTATAAAACACCCAGGTTTGCATAGTCATCAGAATTGGGCTTGCAATGGACTATAAACTCATCAGATAATTCTTTCGCTTGCTTATAGTTATTTACTTTAAGCAAAGAATCAATTGCTAATCTGTAAATGTATTCGTCTTTTATTCCATTTCTTAGTATGTTTTTAAATTGAGTAGCAGCTTCTGCAAATTTTTGCTGGTTATATAATTCAGTAGCTTGTTCATACTCTTTCGGTAAACGTTTGTAATAAAACAGTTGTTTTAGTCTGTAACCATCATTGTAAACTAATTTGCCGTCATAAAGTTGTAGTGGCTCATTACTTGGTATAATGTTCACAAACAAGTCAAAGATTGAGGAAACAAGAAATATAATGAGAATGAGTTTCAGTAAACCGTGTAGGTCATATGCAAATGTTAAATAACAAGTAACTATAGCAATTGTAAATGATGTTAGTGGTCCTGTTAAAGTGTAAATGATTTGTTTTTTTATGGAAATTTTTTCTGCTGAAGGAACACAAAGGCCAATTCGCCATGAAAACGGATTATACTTAAACCAAATATCTAAAAGGCCTATACTAAAATGTAAACTCTTTTTCGGGTCACCATAAGAACCTATATAAATCGAAACGGTCTGTCTTGTCATTAGAATAGCTGGTATCGCATGTCCAAGTTCGTGAAACAGAACTGTAAATGGTCTTGTGATAAGCGCAAGCAGAGCAAAAAATAGAAGTATAGAAAGAAATACTGCCATTAGGTGTTTATTTTAGTAAAGTCATTTATCATGTACTTTTAATTAATTATTGCCCTTTAAATGTTGGGAAGAAATATTGGATAAGGTTTGTTAGAACAATGAAGCCAATAATCATTAATATTAACTGTTTTGTTTTTTTTGTCTTTAATTGAAATGCTATCATAAACGATAATATTGCCCCAAAGCACGTAATGCCAATAACACCAAATAAAAAATAATAAACGTGTTCGTTTAGGGTGTAAGCTATTAGCGTTGGTTGCCGTACCGTTTGGAAAATTACTTCGGAAGAAAAACAAATGAAGGAGCCCAAAAGAGTCAGCTTCATGATGCTTATTTTAGGTTGTAGTTTTATGCATTTCTTTTGGGCTAAAATTAATAGGCTTAACAAAAGTCCTACTAAAATTAAGCCGCTAATATTAATTGGTGTATAGGGAATTTTTTCCGGAATATCGAATGGTGAGAAAAAGAATATCCACCAGCATATTAGTTGTCCCACCAATAATAGTAAGGAGTATTTTATAATTGTTGGTCTCATGTTGTTATCGGCTGGTGTTCGGTTAGAAAATCAAATAAATGGAAAGATTGTAACTTCATTTTGGGTATCTATTTCTAAATAGTTATTCGTCTCCGTTTTTGTTCTTAACTTAGGGTCTTACTAATGTTTCAATAGGTAAGCTTTTTATCACAAACCTTGTTTATTGCACATGTGCTGTTAGGTGTAGTTAATTTTTAGGTACGTTTGGTAGTATATTTGCTTTTTTGAAAACGGAGAGCCAAACAAAAAAAATCAAAAGACCTACTAATAGAGTTGGTTTCATTTTACTTTTTCTAAAATCATTTTCAATAAAAAATATGCGTTCTTATAAATTGGCTGAATACCGTCTGACGGAATAAGTTCTCCGTGAAATAAAATGTTTCTAAGTTGATACAAAGTTTCAATAAGAGATTTACAAACATAATTTCCTCTACAATAGCTGTCAACTGTGTCACGTTTGAAATGGTATGAATCACATTTGTAGTAATTCTTTGGAGTCTCTTGTATGTTTGTTTCTATTGCATTTGTCGTAATAATAGGGTGCAGTTGTAAAAAGAAAATTCTTACTTGCTCCTTTTGTCTTGCACTTAGATTTTCAAAATTTGCTTGTGCCGTTGAAATTAGTTTTAAATGTTCAAAATCGTATGAGGTGTGTTCGTATTGAAAGAATGTCGTATTTGTATGGTCTTTAAGAAATACTTGAATCTTATTTATTTCGCCAAGTCTTCTGCTGTCTTCCCTTTTTAAATAGTACTTTATTCTATTTATAGTTTCGTTGTCAACTATATTTTTAGGATTACTTTCCTTTATTATTTCGTGAAAAGATATTACGCCTATTTCACTTGTCAAAATGTGGTTTTGAAGTCCGTGATGTAATGCAGATAGATAGCTTCTGAAATTCTCACCTTCTTGTCCATCATTTTCTAAGTATGCACTTATGCCATTTCTAACTGGATTAGCGTTGTTTTTGGTAGCATTAATTTTTGCTCTTTCGCCATCAAGTGCAGGGAAATGTGAATTATACCAAGCATTAAATGGGATCCAAGCTTTAATAAAATAGGTAACGTAGTCAATATTCGACTGCTCTATCCAACGTTTTAAATTTTCTGTTGTTACTGCCATTTTTAGAAGTTTTCTTTTATAAATTTGATTGCATTGCCTTCACTTTTTTCAATTGAAATTTCAATTGTGGCTTTTGCAACTTTTAAAATGTTTTCGCTTTTAATTTTTGATTGAAAGCTTTGCTCAACTAAATCAGATATTTTTTTCTGTATTGGAAAATCAACTACTGGCACAACAACATTTTCAATTTCTTCTTTTCTCCAATGCAAAATTATCGAGCCTCCAGAATCTCTTTCTGCTTGCATTTGAACAAGTTTAGAATTTAAAACAAGTGTCAAATATTCGGGTATTAGTTCTTTATTATTTTTAATTTTTAATTGAAGAATTGCTCCAGAAGTAATTCCGTCTAAATTTTCTCTTAATAAATATGCAGTACCTACACTACCGTCTTTTGAAAACAATATTGTTCCCTTTTTCGGTTTTAACTTTTCAATTTGTTCAAGGTTGGTATTGACAAATGAGTTTGTTAACTTTTTGGCAGGCTTGTTTAGTCCGAATTTATTATAATCTGCTACTCTATAAAAATTCATTCCTTCATCTTCTGAATAATGAATTGAACCAGGCTCAATTGATTTAGATATACTAACAATATTTTTTAGAACGTTGTATTTTTGTACAGTAATATGATTTACGATTTCTTCATATTTTTTTTGATAGTATTCTGCATCAATTCTTCCAGTTTTTTGAAAGGAATCCTTGAATGATTTGATATTAATTGGCTCGGTGTTGGGAACGAAATCTTTTAAATCAAGTGCGTCAAACAAAATATTTTCAGCCTCTTGATATAATTTTTTACTTCTTTGGATTTGACTGTGTGCTTCAACAATTAATTTTTCAACTGCATTTTGAAAGTTCGTTGACGGAACGAATAACTTTAATTTTCTAATTTGAAAGATACTAACCCAAGGTTGAACATTTCCTGTGGATAATCTCTCTACTTGTTTTAAACCATATTTTGAATTGAAGAATGCAGTAAAATAAAAAGGATTAATCTTCTTTTTGTCTCTAATGTTTAGTTTGATAACATTTTCATTGCAATTAAAATCTACATCTTCAGGCATTATGATTGATGCACCTCCAATTTTGCCCTTACGAGCCATCATAATGTCGTGTAAATGTGTTGTGGATTTTGGAAGTCTGTCGTGTGCTTCTTTAGAAATAAATTCTAATTCAGATTTATTTATAAAAGTGTCTCCAGTATTTCCAGAACGAATGAAAGGAATAACCTTTGGTTTATTGTCGTGAATAATTTCTGCAACTGTTGCAAACGAACCGTTTGTTGATAGGTCTGACATATCAACCAATTCACTGAGGATTGGAGTTTCTATTAATTTCTTATACAGTTGAAGGTACTCTGCTTTATAATATTCAGAATCAATACGGAATTCCGAATTGTCGTCTAAAATTTGACTTTTATTAATAATAGTTATTTCCAGCCCTTCTAACAAAGTCTTATACTTTGCTTCGTTAAAAGGGCTTAGAGAAAAAAACTGAGTTTCTCTTTTTTTGCAAATTCAGCAAATGCTTCTGCAATGCCATCTTTTGTTAAACCATCGTGATTAAAAAGGTCGTGTTTGATAATTAAATGCCCGTGAGTATCTAATAAAAATTCATCAAGATTATTTGGCGTTTCCTCATAGTGTGCCGGTGGATCATTTACTACATTGTTTTTTGTTTTCTCTGCGGATTTTGGAAAGTCTTTTTTGCGAACATAAATTTTTTCTCCGCTGTTGTCCTTACTTGATTCTTGCATTGTGGCAAAGAAAATAGGGTAGTCCTTAACTTTTGGACAAAGTTTATCATCCCATTTCTGAACTAACAATACACTTGTTTTTGTTCCTGTGTGTGGTTTAAAAACATTACCGTGAAGTCCAACAACTGCCAATATTCTGCAATGTTCTGTAATGTAATCTCTAATATGTTTGTCACTATTATTATTGAATCGTCCTTGGGGTAAAACAACTGCCATTCGTCCACCTGATTTTAAAAAGTCAAGATTACGTTCAATAAATAAAATATCTCTACCAACTGAATTTTGATATTTGCCGTCAGATTTTTTGCCCAATTCGTATTTAGCTAAAATTCTACTTTCCTTTATATCTCCTGCAAATGGTGGGTTTGCCATTAAAATATCAAAGTCAAATTCTTTATTGCTGTTTTTGTCTTTGCGTAATTTTTTTAATTTTTTCCATCCATCATTGTATGTATCTGTCCATTCTTCATCTGATGTTTTTTCATCCCAACGTTCGTAATCTAATGTGTTTAAATGTAAAACATTGGTTTGTCCGTCACCTGCAATTAAATTTAAGGTTCTTGCAACACGAACGGCTTTTTCGTCAAAATCAATTGCAAATACTTTGTCATTTACATAGTCTGTTTGTTCGGGTAGTTTCTGTTCTGCTGTAAACAAATGGCTTTTGGGAATTCCTCTTTTCTTTAGTTGTTGCTCCCAAACATTGAAGATTGTGTGAACAGGAAAACCGCAACTGCCAGCGGCAGTGTCAATAATTGTTTCGCTTTCTTTTGGATTCAACATTTTAACACACATATCAATTACATAACGTGGTGTAAAATATTGTCCTTTTTCTCCTTTGCTACTTTTGTTTATTAGGTATTCAAATGCTTCATCAACTACGTCAAGATTTGAATTGAATAATTTAACGCCTTCTAATGATGCTACGCAAACGGAAAGATGCGAAGGAGTAAGCATTAACTTTGAATCTTCTGTAAATACTCCTTCCCATTTCTTTTTAGCTAAGTCAAAGAGTCTTTGGATTTTAGATTTTAATTCTGTTTCTGTATCACCGTAATTTCTAAATTCTAAATGGCGTTTGCGGTTTCTACCGCTTTCCATTTCGTCAAATAGTTTTGTGAAAATTAGCTTAAACAATTCCTCAAATACATCAACTCCTGCATTTGCTAATACCTCGTCTTCCATCTCTAAAATCTTGTCTTTCAAAGATTTTTTTTCGGTAACAAGTTTGTCCTTTTTTATTAAGTCATCAATTGTCCAGCGTTCTTCTAAAATATCAGAAAGCTTTTGGTCTGCTCTTGGAATACCCGGAATATCTTCAAAATAATTTGGGTCTTTTCTGTGATAAAACGAAATTGATTCTCCGTTGCTCCAAATTCCAATTGGTGCACCTGTCGCATTGCAATAGCTTTTTAATTGGTCTTTTCCGTCTTTAAGTTTTGGTTTTTTAAGTTCAACAATTATGAAAGGCGTTGTTGTTTGGTCTTTGTCAAAAACTACAATGTCGGCACGTTTTTTTTCTTTACCAAAAGTAACAGCGTATTCAAGTTCCATTCTTTCAGGTAAGTAACCAAACTCCTCTTGAAGTGTTAAAACGTAGAGTTGTCTAACTGCTTCCTCTGGTGTCAATTTAATTTCCTTTTTACGCACAAGGCAAGTAACATAAGCTGATGATTTGTCCTTGATATCTTTAACGAAAATGCTTTCTTCAAGTCGTAAAATTTGTTCTTTATTGAATTGTGTTAGCTTATAGTTGGAGTCCTTGAGTATATCTGATAGAATCATATTTTGAATTTCTTGTTGTTAAATTTCTGTCTGTAAAAGTAGTTTTTTAAAGCGTTTTTGTTCCAAAGTTGCCTTCAAATTTTCAATCAAATACTAGGTGGACTTTGATAAATTCAAATTTCTACAAAAGCACTGGTTACCAAGCCCTGTAACACGCCCGGCCCATTCTCCTTCTATAAGCATTCTGCCTTCCAGCTTCAGGCCTATCTCCGAGAAAAACGAAATAGCATTGTCGAGAGACTCCACCACAATGCTCATATTATCCATTCTGAGTAATTTATTTGCTGCCATTGTTTAATTGTTTATGCTGTTTTCGTTTATAGGGTTCTGTTCTTATCAATCCGCATTCATAGCCTATAGGCAGACCTTCTATCCATTCCTTTTACAAATAAATACCTTTTACCCGTTTTTAAAGCATAGGCCCCCTGTTAAAATTAGTTTCCCTCAAAGAGGTAAAAAACCAATCACCAAACGACCCCATCAAACAGGCAATAATATACTTTTTTATATACCCGCAGGCCCCAAACCACCACCGCCATACAGCCTGTTTTACCCAAAAAGGCCCTCCAAAATGCCTTCGTTTTAGGTTCGCTTTTCCTTCGTTCTGGGTTCGTTCTGCCTGTACCTAAAAATTTCACTAAAAACAGCCCTTATTTTTCCCAAAACAGCACCAAAACCACCCGCCAAACCCATTTCCGGAATATACATATGCGTACAGGCGTCCCGATAGTTATCGGGATTTATCGGGCAGCGTTTAATTGGAGCTTGAGCGTAGCCGAAAGCTCGAGTTTTCGACTACGCTCAAACTCCGGCCTGTTACGCTCAAACTCACCATGCAGATGCTTTTCTATAAACCAATAGTAGATTAAATACAAAAGCCTCTGAATAGTATGTTGAGCCGGGTTTGATTGGTGTTTGAGCGGATTGTAAATGGAGTTTGAACAAAGGTTGAATGGCGTTTGAGCGGAGCCGAAAACCCAATCAAACTGACAATAAAGCAAAAATAATGAACCCCTTACCTGGCTGATTTGCCCCAGGGTATTTTAACGTAGTTCATATAGCGCACAATAATCATTTGCTTACGCTGAATATACCTCGATGGTTTATTGGCTGTCCAGCGCCTTGGGTTAGGGAAACAGGCCACAATAGCCGCAGCCTCCTGCTTGGTTAGCTTATCCGTACTCTTATTAAAAAAATACTGTGCAGCCGCTTCCGCACCATAAATACCATTACCCATTTCAATAATATTTAAGTACACCTCTAAAATTCTGCGTTTGGTCCAGAGCACCTCAATACATACCGTTAAATAAAACTCAAGCCCTTTCCGTATCCAGCTTCTGCTCGGAGTAAAAAATAAATTCTTAGCCGTTTGCTGGCTGATGGTGCTGGCACCCCTTAATTTTCGTCCGCCATTGATGCGGCTTTTAATGGCTTTATATATTTGTTCAAAATCAAAACCGTGGTGTTCAAAAAACTTTAAATCCTCGCTTACCACAGCCGCCTTTACCATATTATTGCCTATATAGTCAATATTTCGCCACGATTTATTTAAACGCACTTCATCGCTGCCACCTATTTGCTGGAACACCCGCACTATAGGAAGAGGCGTCATTGGTATAGGCATAACCCGGTACAGTATTATCAGCATAAAGCTATACTGCCAAGTAAGCGTAAGCACTTTAAGTGTCCAGTCTTTTAACTGAACCAGTTTAGCTTTAATACCTTTTATGTGTTTGTTAAGTCCCAAAATTTAAATGTGCGGTGCAAGTTTACAAAATCATTACGTAAACTCTATTTGTGTTTATGTACAAAGCAGTGTTTATTTGTGTTCTTTTTAAAAATTATTATAAAAATCAATGCTCGCCTTTAAAATACGACTCACTTTAATTCTTATTGCATTTGCCTTTCTCATTGATTGGTACTCATGGCAAGCCATAAAAGCTTTGGTGAGAAATAAAAGACCATTAACCCGTAAAATATTTGCCTGGATATATTGGAGTATTCCAATAGCCGTTACCAGTATTTTATTATTGAGTTTTGTTTTTCCGGGGCTTGATACCGGAACTACCTTCCGTTCTTATTTCTCCGGTTTTTACTTTGTTACCTATTTGTCCAAATTAGTAGTATGTATATTTTTATTTTTTGATGATATAAAACGACTCATTAAACTAACGTATAGAAAAATAACAGCACCCAAAGCAGTAGAAACTGTTACGAGTGTGGACGACCCCACACAGGCAGAAGTACTGGAACATATACATGAGGAACAAGAGGAAGAAAAAGAAAAAATTACGCGTAGTCAGTTTTTAGCACGCACCGGTTTAATGGTAGGAGCCGTTCCTTTTATTATTTTATCCCGTGGCATTGTAAAAGGCGCTTACGACTACAGAGTAAGAAGAGTACAGTTGTATTTACCCAATTTACCATCAAGTTTTGAAGGTTTAAAACTAGTTCAGATAAGCGATATACATACCGGAAGTTTTACCAATAGAGATGCAGTTTACAGAGGTGTACAAATGGTAAAGCAAGAGAATGCTGACTTAATATTTTTTACAGGCGATATAGTAAACAATAAAACAGACGAGTTATACCCTTGGCAAGATATGTTTGCTGAAATACAAGCACCAATGGGTGTTTTTTCAACCTTGGGTAATCATGATTATGGCGATTATTACAGCGATTGGAAAGGCCCTGCCGATAAACAAAAAAACATGGACGACTTAGTAAAAGCACATGCCGATATGGGATGGCATTTACTGCGTAACAAACACACTACTTTAAGCAAAGGCTCACAACGCATAGGTATTATAGGCGTAGAAAACTGGGGCGATAAAGGCCGTTTTCCTAAGTATGGTAATGTAGAAGAAGCTACTACCAATATGCCCGATGTACCTGTTAAATTATTACTATCACACGATCCAAGCCATTTTGATAAAATAGTTTCTATAGACAATAAGGACATAGATGTTACCTTTAGCGGACATACACATGGTTTTCAGTTTGGTGTGGAAATAGGAGGCTTTCAATGGAGCCCTTCGCAATATATGTACCCGCACTGGGCAGGTATGTATAAAGTAGGTAACCAGCAGTTGTATGTAAACCGTGGTTTTGGCTTTTTAGGTTACCCCGGCCGTGTAGGTATTTTACCGGAAATAACCGTTTTTACTTTAACCAAAGATAGCTAGTTTGTAGAAACGGACGGAGTTTGAGCGTAGCCGAAAACTCGAGCTTTCGGCTACGCTCAAGCTCCCTTCTACTCAAGCTCCAATCGACATAACCAACATGTAGAGACGTTGCATGCAACGTCTCTACCAAACAAACACTTTGTAAGCTTTTAGTTAAGAACTACGCATACACTTTACAAAAGCAATGCATTAAGCTTCCAAAACAATTGAATGATTATTTTTTGTAGTATTATCGTACTATGAAAAATAGTTTAGCAAAAATGGCCCTCTTTATTTTATTAAGCAGTCCTGTTGCACTATGGGCGCAACCTGCTAATAACTGGTGGAACCAATCCGTGTTTTACGAATTGTTTACCCGTAGTTTTTACGATAGTGATGGCAATGGCATTGGCGATTTTAATGGCATTACAGCCAAGCTCAATTATTTAAACGATGGCGATTCCATTACCACAACCGATTTAGGTATAAAAGGCATTTGGTTAATGCCCATAACCGCATCGCCAAGTTACCACGGATATGATGTAACCAATTACAAAGCAGTAAGCCCGCAATATGGCACCATAGCCGATTTTAAAAACATGGTAACTGCCGCACATAACAAAGGCATAAAAGTAGTCATAGATTTTGTGATCAACCATACTTCATCGCAACATCCATGGTTTGTGAAGTCAGCCGCTAACGACCCTTTTTACAGAAACTTTTACCGCTGGAGCGATACCAAGCCAACTTACAAAGGTCCGTGGGGGCAAGATGTTTGGTACAGCAAATCAGGTAGCAATTATTATGCTTTGTTCTGGAGCGAAATGCCCGATTTAAATTATAACTACCAACCCGTAAAAGACAGTATTTATGATGCCGCTCATTTTTGGTTAGACTCCATAGGCATTGACGGTTTCAGACTGGATGCTGCTATGTATTTATATGAGAACGGAAACAGCTTAATGAACCAGCCCGAAACTTACCAGTTTTGGTTAGACTTTAATACCTATTGCAAAACCATCAACCCGAATGTAATGCTGGTAGGGGAGGTTTGGACAAACAGTAGTACTGTTAAAAATTATAATAGTAAGTTAAGTTATTGTTTTGAGTTTGATTTAGCCGGTTCTATTTTAAGTAGTGTAAAAGCAGGCAACACCGTAAGTGTAAGAGATGCGGCTAAATATAGTTACGATAATTTATTGCAAAATGAGTTTGGCACTTTTTTAACCAACCACGACCAGAACCGTGTGTTTGATGAACTGGCTGGAGATGATAATAAATTAAAAACAGCAGCCAGTATGTATTTAACTTTACCGGGTGTGCCTTATTTGTATTATGGCGAAGAAATAGCCATGAAAGGAGCCAAACCCGATGAGGATATACGCAAACCTATGCAGTGGAGTAATACAGCCAATGCAGGGTTTAGCAATGTTTCACCTTGGCGTGCGGTTAATACAAACTACACCACTTACAATGTAGCAACCATGCAAACCAACAATGCTTCCATATTAAGTCACTACAAAAGATTAATCAATGCCCGTAATAAAAACGAAGCTTTAACCATTGGTACTTTTCAAAACAGCATAGCTACCGATACTTCCGTATTTTCATTTGTAAGGCAATCAGCCAACCAGAAAATTGTCGTGTTAATTAATACCAGCAATAAGGTGATCAATAATTTAACCATTAGTTTAGCCAGTAGCAGTATTCCTAACAGAACTTATGCCGCTAGGGATTTATTGTCAAATAGCATGGAAACATTTAATGTAAGTGGTTCATTGGTGAGCTCGCTTACACTCAATCCATATCAAACCAAAATACTGTTGTTAGGCGATAATGTAGGTATAGATGAAGCGGTAGCCAACCAGATTTCAGTATTCCCTAATCCTGCCAATAACCAAATATATGTAAGTGCCTTGAGTACTGATAAAAGCATACAGGTAAGCATTACCAACCAACTAGGACAAGAGGTTTATAACAATGTATTGGCAGCTAATCAAACAAGTACTATTGATATAGAAAACCTTGTAGCAGGGGTGTATTTTATAAAACTAAACAATGGCCAAGCATTGAAGTTTATAAAACTATAATCCATTTGCATAAGCTAATGGGAGTTTGAGCGAATAGGAAGGAGTTTGAGCGTAGCCGAAAACTCGAGCTTTCGGCTCCGCTCAAGCTCCCACTTCATTCATTACACTTTCCATTTTAGCAATAAGAGTTCTATTACAATAAACAGAAACGCGGCCAGTAAAAACCAACGCCAAAGTTGTGTTCCGTTGTAAGCCAAATCAATTTGTTTCTGGTGCTTTAACAGCTCATTGGTTTGTAGCAGCGCCATATTGTTTTTAGTATCCATATTGGCAATGCTTAAGTCACTCTCATTGCGGTTGGTGTTAAATGAAACCGCACCCAATTGCTCCTTTTTATTCTGATCCATGAGGATGTAATTACCCGCATGTTTTATATTGTCAATAGTGATGCTGCTATGGCTCGTATTGTTATTAATATCAAAAGCTATTTCTTCTTTATTGTTTTTTACATACACCACTTTACTATTCGTGTTCTTATCAAACACATAACTAAAAGGTTTACCAATATTGTAGTATAAACCTGCACTTTGTTTATTAACCAAAGGTAAGCGTAACATAAAAGGCACAAACAAAGCATGGCTCGTAAAATTACTCCATTCGTTTTGCAAAGGAGTACTCATGGTATACATATAACCTTTACCGTATTTCGATTTAAAAATAAAAGGCATATCGTTATTTAAAGTAGCTACTGCATACCCTTTAATATTACTGGTAATCTGTAAAGGGTAAAAGTTGGTAAGCGTTGGCCAGTTAGCTTGCTCCGGTATTTTGCTGAATACATTTTTAAATACATCATCAAACATATTAATACGTGTTACCTTTATATTTTGTGTGGTTTTAGGTCCGTATACAGGTGCATTTAATTGCTGCAAAAAAGCATTTGTCTGTGCTAAATTACCCGCATTGCTTGATGGAATAAACAATACAACGCCACCATCATTCAAGTATTTCTGCAATTCGTTTTGAAAGCCGGTAGGCATATTACTCACTTCATTTACAATAATTAATGAGGCTTGATTAAACTGGCTATAATCAATGGCTTTCTCCGTGTTGTTAATAAGCGTATAGTTTTTATCAATGGAAAATACATTTTGAATGCTACTGTTGCTGTTAATAGCTAACACATTTTTATTGCCAAATGCTTTTAAGCTTAAAAATAACTTATCGTCAAAAATAACAGGGTTATCCAATACGCTTAATTCAGCCTGATGGTATTGCACATCGTTTAAGCTAAACTGCAGTTGAATAGTATGGTTTGTATTTGCTTTGCAGCTTACGTTTGCTATTCCTTTTTGCACGCCATCTATTTTAAAGGTAAGCGGTACATCAGTAATATCCAGTTTACCATAATTACTTATTTTAACAAACAAGTTAGTAGGTGTATTAGGCAATATAAGCGGTTGCTCCACCCATGCCGAATCAATACTGATATTGTTATTTTGGTTGGGTTTTATTTGTATAAAGGTGGTTTGAATAGTTGAGTCAATTTCGTTTAAGTTTTCAAACTGGTTTTGTTGTAAATCACTTACTATGTAAGCAATTTTATTGCTGCCTGCGTTGTTCTCAAACTGTTGCTTTTGTTTGGCAATAATCTGGTTAATGTTTTTACTTTGGTTCGAAATGCTTAATTCATCAACCAATTGCATAAAATCTTTTTTGTTTACCTGTTGTTGGTGTTTACCTTCAAAATCATTGCTCAGCAATTGAAAGTTATCGTTGTCATGGTAAAAGGAAGCAATTTCTTTGGCTTTGTTTTTAGCTACTTCCAGCAGCTGGCCTTCGTTATTTTGCTGGCTCATGCTAAAGCTGTTGTCAACAAATATGCTAATGGCTTTATCCTTATTGGCAACAGGGTTTATTTTATTAAACGGAATAAAAGGTTTGGCAAAAGCCAGTACCAAACAGGCAATAGCCAGACAGCGGGCAGCCAATATAATCCAGTCTTTAATATTGCGTTGCTTTTGGTTTTGTTCCGTAATTTGTTTTAAAAACCTGATATCACTAAACACTACTTTTTTATACCTGCGTAACTGAAACAGGTGTATAATAATGGGTATAATTAAAGCACTTAATGCAAATAAAAAACTCGGATAGGCAAATAACATTTATACTTTTTGGCTTACTAGTTGTTGAATAATAGAATCAATTTTTTGTGCATTTAGTTTGTTACTAAATGGCGCTTGTAATGCATTTTTTCTTTTGGCATAATCTTCTTCATTAAAGGCAATATGCTTTAATTTATCAATGGCTTGCAACATACTTTCTGCCGAATCAGCTAAGTGAATAAACTCTGCTAAACCCGTACCTTCAACCATTTTCTGGTTGCATATTATATGTTTGCCATTGAGCAATACATGTAATAGTTTAAGCTTAATACCTGTTGATTGAAAAGTAGGTAAAATATGCATATGTGCCTGCATAATTAACTGCTGCATTTGTTTTTCGTCAGGGTTTTCAATTAAAGTAATATTGGGGTGTTGCGCTACTAATTTTTTTAATTGGTGGCTGGGTTTATAACCCGCTATAATTAACTCCGTATCTGTTTTACTGAATACCTTTTTAATTAAATATTGTGCAGCATTTTCATTTTCGTTTACACTTAATTTACCATGGTATAAAGCGTATGTTTTGCTTTCCGCATTCAACTTCCATTCAAATCCATGAAAAGCATTGATTAAATTGACGTGCTCGTATTTGTTTTGTAAATACGTTAAATCATTAGCTGAAATAGCTAAAATACCTTGCGCATAACGAAGCGCTTTTTCATACCTGCTTAACGCTTTTGCTTCCAGGTAAAAATATACTTTCTTAAAAATGTTTTTTTCGTTACTGGCTAAAGCTTGGTAATAGTGGTGTTCAATATTGTGTGTGCGTACCAGCTTAATTCTATGTTTTAGTTTAGGGTGTTTTATAAAATAAGTAGTATGCAGTCCTTCAAATAAAATGGGTGCATTGTCGTATGATAGTTCATGTAAAAGCATCCGACTGTTTCGGGTAAAAACAATCATGGGGTAATGTATTTTAAATGGATTAATTAATAGAACACTGCGGGTATAGGTTTTTATTCTGAAACAATATTTGTTTAACTCTTTGGTTATTTCTCGGTCGTTATACTCATAGCAATGTAAAGTTATCTGGTAGCCCAATTCAAACAAACTTTTTATTTTGTAAAATACATCAATCACACCACCATAATTGGGCGGTGATGGAATGTCGAAAGAAACGATATGTATTTTTTTGCTTTTAATAACAGTACGAGTAAAGTAGTCAAAAATATATAATTTATGCTATATGTGTTTAGTAATAATTTAAATGGCAAAAAAATAGTTTAACGGCCGTAAGTACAAAGGCCTAAGCCTTGCCAACTATATTACCTGACGGTAATAATCAATGAGCTTTTGCTCTTCAATAGCCCAGTTAAAAGCCTCACTTGCTTTTAAACAGTTTTTACTCAGTTGTTCGTACTGTTCCCAATTGTTCAGCAAATTATTGATAGCAGAAGCAATAGCTGTTACCTCGCAATCAGTTAAAACACTGCAAGCATATTGCTGGTTGATGTGTTGGTACTCAGGAAAATTGGCGCAAACACAAGGCACACCTGCCTGCATATAATCAAAATATTTATTGGCTAAGGAGTAGTAATAACTCAAACCAACAGGCTCCAATAAGTTTAAACCTATGGCTGCTTTTTGGGTGTGTTTTTTTAGTTCAGTCGGGTTTAAATAACCCAGGAAAATAACCTTCTCACTTAGTTTTTCTGTTTGTACCAGTTCTCTTAACGTGTTACTCAAATCACCTTCACCTGCAATCAATAATTGTGCATTGGTTATTTGGTGCATGGCTAAAATACTTTGTTCCAGTCCACGGCTTTCATTTAAAGCACCTTGGTATAAAATTATTTTTGGTGAGGCCGCAAAATTTTCAGCACTATTAACGGGCTCGCTTGTTTGTTTAGTAACAGCAGGCACATTCATAATAAATTGAAAGTTATTGTGGTATGTTTTTGACAGAATGCTTGCCAGTTGAGGTCCAACCGTATAACATAGTTTAGCATACGGAACCATTAGCTTACCCAGCTTATGCCAAACCCATTTGGTAAAAGGTCTATTGGTTACTTCGGGTACTTCGGTAAAATGCTCATGAGCATCAAACACCAGTATTTTATTATGTAATTCAACAGCTTTTTTTGCTGCCAGTAAAGTATCAAAATCTACTGCACATATAGCATCAAAATTTTGTTTAACAAGGTAAAGCAACAAACGGATATTATACTCTATGTAAAATAGTTTCCCTTTGTTAATGATGCATTTTAAGCGTGTTGTTTTAAAAGGAAAAGCATTATCAATAGGCTTGGAGTTAGGTAATAATCGGCCAATTAATTCAACCTCATAACCTGCGCGGAACAAACTTTCACATATACGTTGCATGCGCTGATCGTAACTAATGTCATTAGTTACACATAATAGTATTTTCTTTTTTAGTTGCAATGCAGTAGGTAAGCGCTATCGTAGCGCAATATATTATTATCTAACAAAAGCCTTAAAACTATTGTAAAAATTCGCATATCGTCTGTGCTCATTTTCTCAAAAAGGTCTACCGAGCTAATAGGCTGTTGTTGCACAATGCTAATTATTTCCTGCTCTATTTGTTGTGATAGTGTTGTTTTTTCGTGGGCTTTTTTATTATCAATACACACATCGCAATAGCCACAATCATTAGCGCTGTAATCGTTAAAGTATTCCAGTAATTGTCTGCTGCGGCAAATAGCCGAAGGATTGGCATAGGCTATCATAGCCTGCATTTTTTCAATATACGTTTGCTTGCGTTCTGCTAAATATTTTTTATCCAAACTTAAGTATTGTGTATCCTGTCTCGTTATGGTAAAACTCAATTGAGCTATTTCATTTGCCTTTACATAATCTATTATTTCCAGCTTATGTAAACGTTCTAAATATTTATAAATAATGGCTATAGGTTGTTTTATTCTGTTGGCCAGTTCTTGTTCGTTTATACGCAAATAGTTATCAAACAAACCACCATACGTGCGTAGCAATAACTTAATAACACCATCAAAATTTTCATTAGCTACCTGAAACTTATAAAGCTCCTCATGGTTACAAATAAATTTTATTTTAGAGGGTTCGTAAAATGCTTCCGATAGCAATATTAAATTGGATTGCTCCAGTATTTTTAAACAGCTATAGGTTTTAAAAGCATCAAAATTATAACGTTTTACAAAGCTGGCAATATCAAAATTAAAGCTCCGCTCAGGCTTTGTATTTACAGGTACTTGCAAATAATCACAAATGGCCTGGTAGGTTAAACTTATTTCATTAATGTCAGGGTAATTAACACCAATTTTTTTCTTCGCGTTAATGTCGTCACTGGCATCGTGCAGCAATACACAATAGGCTGTTTTTTCATCTCTGCCCGCACGCCCTGCTTCCTGATAATAAGCCTCTATACAATCAGGCATTTCGTAATGCACAACTGTTCTGCAATCGGGCTTATCTATACCCATACCGAAAGCATTGGTACAAACCATTATTCTGGTTTTGTTCTGAATCCAAAAGCTTTGTTTTTGGCTGCGTAACTCTCCTTTTAATCCTGCATGGTAAAAGTCAGCGTTAATATTGTTTTTGTTTAAAAACTGGGCAATCTCTTCCGTTTGCTTGCGGTTGCGTACATACACCAAACCACTGCCCTGGCTATTGTTAAATACACTCAATAGTTTAGCCGCTTTGTTTTCGGTTTGCCTTACTAAGTATTGTAAGTTTTTTCGCTCAAAGCTTTTACTGAAAATAGCTGCATTGTCTAAAGCCAATTGTGTTTGAATATCGGCAATTACACTTTGCGTTGCAGTAGCTGTTAAAGCAATGGTGTTTACCTGAGGAATTAGTTTTCTAATAGCCGCAATTTGTCGGTATTCAGGCCTGAAATCGTGCCCCCATTGGCTAATGCAATGGGCTTCGTCTATGGCTAATAAATTAATAGGTAAGTGAGGTAAATTGTTTAAGAAAAGTTCCGTATTTAATCGCTCAGGCGATAAATATAAAAACTTCATTTCCTCATCCAATATGGCATTGTTGAGTATCAAGCTAATTTCTCTATAACTTAATCCACTGTATATGGCTTTGGCTTTAATGCCTCTTTGACTCAGGTTTTCTACCTGATCCTTCATTAAAGCAATCAGTGGCGAAATAACCAAACACAACCCAGGTTTTACCATAGCGGGAACTTGAAAACACAATGATTTACCACCACCAGTTGGCAATAATGCAAGCGTATCTTTTCCTTCCAATACCGCCTGAATAATATCAGCCTGTAAAGGGCGGAATTTATTATAACCCCAGTAATGTTTTAAAACTTCAACAGGTGTTTTTAAAGGAGTGGTCATTTTTAGGTATTAAATGATTATTCCGTCTTTCATTTGCAGTTTTCTATCGCAACGCTGCGCTAACTCTTCGTTGTGTGTTACTATTACTATGGTTTGGTTAAATTGATTGCGCAAATCAAAAAACAAATCGTGTAACGAAGCTGCACTTTGTGAATCCAGATTACCACTTGGTTCATCAGCCAATAAAACAGCTGGATTGTTAATAATAGCCCTGGCAACAGCTACGCGTTGTTGTTCTCCACCACTCAGTTCGCTGGGTTTGTGGCTCATTCTGTCTTTTATACCTAAATAGTTAAATAACTCTATGGCTTTATTTTTGGCTTCACTTTCATTGGTTTTACCTATCCAGGCAGGCATCATTACGTTTTCAAAAGCAGTAAATTCAGGAAGCAGTTGGTGAAACTGGAAAATAAAACCAATATTTTTATTTCTAAAAGCCGATAGTTTTTTGTCGTTTAAAGTATTTAGCTCCTGATTGTTTATGAGTAGTTTGCCTGTATTGGCTTTGTCTAAAGTGCCAATAATTTGTAGTAAAGTTGTTTTTCCTGCACCACTCGGCCCCACAATAGAAACTACTTCGCCTGCGTGAATATGAAGGTTTATCCCTTTTAGTATTTGCAAATCATCGTAACTTTTACAAATATTTTCGGCTTTAATCATACGGGCAAATTAAAAATATTTATCTGTTATTACCTTTCCTTTTTTCAAACCAATAAAAAACTACTCCATTATTTAGTGCATTACTAATTCTTTTTTAAGTGTTTATTGCAATCGCATACAAACAAAACCAATTGTACAGAATCACTTGGAGCATATCCGTTTTTGTATAATTATATTTTTCAACTTACTTTGTACGCTTACCATGAGTAAACAACAGGCATACAAAAAAATAAACATCTTAAATAAAAAAGCAAGTTTTGAGTACCAGTTATTGACCAAATATACTGCTGGTATGGTATTATCTGGCACCGAAGTAAAATCCATTAAGGCAGGCAATGCATCCATTAGCGATGCTTTTTGTTTTTATAAGGACAATGAACTGTATATTAAAAACATGAATATTGGTGCCTTTAAGCAAAGTAGCTTTAAAGCCCATGAGCCTTTAGCTACCCGAAAATTGCTGCTTAAAAAAATAGAGCTTAAAAAATTAAAGACAAGGGGAGAGGAAAAAGGTTTTGCCATTGTACCCACTAAATTATTTGAAGCGGAAAACGGATTTATAAAATTAGAAATTGCTTTGGGGCAAGGAAAAAAAGCATTTGATAAACGCGAAACCATTAAAGAGCGCGATGTAGACCGTAACATGCGCAGACACGAAGATTAAATACGACAGAAACAAAAACATGAATATTTCATTATTAAATAAAAATGCATTGGTGTGCGGAAGTACCAAAGGAATTGGTTACGCTATAGCTATGCAAATGGCTAAGTGCGGAGCCAATGTTACTCTAATGGCACGCAATGGCGAATTACTTAAAAGTATAGTGAGGGATTTAGATACCAGCCTTGGTCAAACCCACGATTTTTTAGTAGCTGATTTCTCGCAACCACAAGAAGTAAAAGAAGCCATTGAGGTGCAGGCACAAAAACACCATATATACCATATTTTGGTTAATAACAGTGGTGGGCCTGCTGCAGGTTTAGCTATTGATGCAAAAGAAGAAGAGTTTTTAAATGCATTTAATACCCATATTTTAAGCAGTCACCATTTGGTGCAAAGTTTATTCCCTGGTATGAAACAAGCAGGTTATGGCCGTATCATCAATATTATTTCTACCAGTGTGAAAATACCTTTAAAAGGTTTGGGAGTAAGTAATACCATAAGAGGAGCAATGGCCAATTACAGTAAAACTTTGGCCAATGAATTAGCCCCTTTTCAAATTACCGTTAACAATATATTGCCAGGAGCTACTGCTACTGACAGGTTAAAACAAATTATTGATAACAAAGCCCAAAAGCAACAACATTCAACAGATGCAGTAAGTCAGGAAATGATGAATGAAATACCAATGAAACGTTTTGGCGAGCCAGATGAAGTGGCGTACGCAGCTACCTTTTTAGCCAGTGAATATGCCTCATACATTACAGGAATAAACATGCCTGTGGATGGAGGAAGAACAGGAAATTTATAATACAAAATGAAATGGTTGGTAAATGCGGTTTAGCTTTATCAACTATTTTTCATCCCTTCCAATCATGCGTTGCTCGTTCAGTAATTTTTGTTCATTAGCAATGTTTTCTTTCAATTGCTCATCATTAGGTTTGGTCGTTTTATTACCTTTTACCAGTTCGTTTAAGTCTGGTTGGCCTGCATTAACCCAGGCCGTGTACCAAATATTACTTACACTTAAAATACTTTCTTTTAAACGTCTTTCCACTTGCCCGTTAAGCATTTCATTGTAAGCTGTAGCATATTCCTTCGAATACGTTTTTACTTGTGACGAACCTTTAAATTCAATAGTATATTTTTTAGTAGCATCAAAACTGCTGCTTAATTTTTTCTCAAACGAAAGTACCGTGTCAATGGCTGCAAAACTGCTTATACTGGCTTGCCACGCATATTGCAAAGGATTGCTTATATAATAACATTTACCCACCCATAAGTCGTACCCTGCACTAAACATTTCAGGCAAACGGCTTTCCCAAAAACCATGTATGCCGTGTTGCCCCGTCAATTGCCCGTTATAGTTTTCAGAGGCGTGTAATGGAACATGCGCATCGGCTATATAATGTCCAATATCAGCCGACAAAAACAAAATTCTATCCATGTCCTTTTCTTTAAAAGCAGTGGTTAGTCGTTCCAGCATAATTTGAATATGCCAGGGCACAATACCGTATGCCAGTAACGTATCCTTAGTCAATTTTTTCACCGCATCATTCCAACGAATTGGAACAGTATCAATAGGCAATGTTTTTTCGTAATGGTCCAAGTCAATATAATGGCGGCAAGCCTCCGATGTATCGCTATACCTGCGTTTATCAGGGTTGACTGCGTTTTCTGTTAAGTAATCAATATTGGCTTTGTAAAAAGCAAACATTTCAGGCGGCAGACTATAAACCGCTAAACGGTTTACCATTTTATGTCCATAAAATCCCCAAGCCGAAACATGATGGGGTAAGTATATAAAAACACATAATAAAGCCAGGCACACTTTTTTCATTGATACTACATTTAATGCAGGCAAAATAAAGTTTTGAATAGTATTTGTAGCATGTCTTAGCGTAATTTAAGTTATTTAAAGATAACTTAATCTAATAAAGCAAAGTAATGGTTCCGTGGTAATCTTTATCGCGGTATTTTAAAATATAAAAGTAAACACCAGTCAGGGCTTTGTTACCTTCATAAGTTCCATCCCAGCATATTCCATCTTTCGAAGAATCAAACATTACATGCCCCCATCTATTGTATATAATGAGCGAAGTACATTCATTTCCCAAATGAATGCCACGTATTTGAAAACAATCGTTCTTACTATCGCCATTAGGTGTAAAAATATTGGGTATTAAAATAATAGAATCTGTTTGGGTAGGAATAAAATCTTTTACCAAAGTATCGCTGCAAAAACTATCGTTGGCTATTAACTGAATAGCATAAGGGGTGTGAAAAGGCAATTTGTGTGCATGTAAATTATTGAATTCAATAGCACTGTTATTTAAAAACCAGTCTAAATATTTATAAGGTTTTATAGAGTCAATAAAAAGCGTAGCATCAGTACAATTACTTTCCAGGGTGGTAGTAAAATAGGCATTCACCTCGTTTACCTGAATATTTATAGTATCCGTATTGGTGCAATATTCACTTTTACGCGTGGCTATATATTGTATATTTTGCGTTGGCGTACTTTTGGGTTGAGCCAGCGTTGAATCGTTTAAAAACAAACTTGGGCGCCAGATATATTTATACTGAGTGGTATCAAAAACACCTAATACTATCGATGAACCTTTACAAATAACAGTATCGTTACCAGCAAAGCGAATGGTATCGCTTAAAATATTTACAATAGCAGTAGTGCTATCCGTGCAATTGGCATTCCCTATTTTTAGTTTTACGTTATAGCTTCCCTTCTTTGGGAAAATAAAAGTAGGTTCTTTTAAAGTGCTTGTATCGGTGGTTGAATTGGCAATGCCAAAATCCCATAAATAGTCAGTAGCACCCATACTTTTATTTACAAAAGTTACTGTATCGCTGCAAGTTTTTATATTATTGGTAAATGAAGTAACCAAATTAAACTGGCACAGCAACACATTAAACTGAAAATCCCTGCGCGATAAGTTAATGAGCTTGCCTTTTCTGAACTCCTTAGTTAAAATACCCACTACATATTGCCCTACATTACGTGGTTTTACCGTTAATAAACCCGTTTTGGCATTTATGGCCAGCTCTGGCAATCCATTCATCATGTTATTTACATCATAAGGAGCTTGCCATATTACACCCGTATAAGGTGGGTTGCTGGGTGGTCTGGGTAAATTGTTAACCTGGTCAGCTCCAATATAGGGCGTATATAATTCATATGCTAAAGAATCGCCATCCGCATCAGTAGCAGAATGGTCGTAAATAAAATCGCGGTTATTACACAAAAAATTAGGCGGAACGGTTTTAAATATAGCAGACGAATTATAGCCTTTGGTTTGTACCGTATCAGGAACATAAGCCCAATAAGTAGCCCCCGTTTGTCCTGGATTTACAATATTGGTAATACTATTATTTCTGCAACAGCGCTGGTAGGTTAAAATATATCCTCCGTTAATGTAAGGTAGCCGTGCAAAATAAGTATAAATGTATTTGTCAACGCAAGCATTACTGGGTGGTTGCACACAATTATAGTTTACAGAGTTAATTCGCTGGGGCAAGCCCCTATATTTTAAATATCCGTATTGAAGATTACCGATAGTGTCAAAAACACCAATCATGGCATTCGTATCTTGTCTTATAGCAGTTGCATTTCCGTTAATACAGTCAATATAAAGCGTCAATGTAATTTCAAAACTGTCATTGGTTATATGCTTGTAAGTGATGTCGCCCCCGACCACATGCGTAGCCATTAGTTTTACCGTTGCCAATAAAAACAACACCAATAGTAGAGCTTGTTTAGTTACAAAAGGGGGCATTGCAAACGAAATTATGATTTATTTATGAATAAGGCTTCCTCTGTGCCAAAGATGACAAAAGATAAACTTAATTTTAACATAATATAAGGGCATTATCATTGGTAATTACTCAAGTTATAGTAGAATAATACATAGCAATTACTCATGAAGTAATATAACAGTTCGCAAATTTTTGTATTAATTGAATAGTTTAGTGTAGTTTAATCATTAATTTATATGGTTTAAATGCCTACATTTGCAGCATTAATTTAATTTATTTTAACTTTTTATGACTGAAAAGAAAAAAAATATTATGCTGGTTCCTGTTGATTTTAGCGAAATTAGCTTAAACGCATTAGACCATGCTGCACAAGTAGCCAAACATTTCGATAATGAATTAGTGTTGCTTTATATTGTTGAAGAATATTTAATTACTACTATTTTTAAATTTGGAAGTAACAGTGACGATAAAACACAAATGGCACGTGAACAATACTTGCCAGAGTTGGAAGAGTTAGCCAAACAAACCAATGAAAAATACGGAGTTGTTTGTAAAACAGAAGTGAGGGTTGGGCGTATTTACAAAACAGTGGTAGAAACAGCTACCGAATATGGTTGCGATTGTATTATAATGGGCACACATGGTGCCAGTGGAGCTGCACGTATTATTGGAAGCAATGCAAGCCGTGTAATAAATTACAGTACCGTACCGGTTATTGTAGTTAAATCACAAAAATGGCCAAATGCTTATAAAAATATAGTATTCCCGCTTGATTTATCAATTCAGTCAAAACAAAAAGTAAAAATGGCTATTCACTTAGCCAAATCGTACAATGCTATTATCCATATTATATACAATAAGGACAGCGATGAGTTTTTAAATAATAAAATGGTAGCCAACTTACGCCAAGTTGAAAACATTTTTGTAGAGAACGGCATTGAATACACCGTAAAAGAAGTAGACGAGTCAGTATCAGATTTTGCTGTAGAGTCTTTAAAATATGCAGAGTACTCGCAAGCCGATTTAATTATGATTATGACCCAGTCAGAAGATAAAGACTTTACCGAGTACTTAATTGATACCTATGCACAACGTATAGTGAATGCCGAAGGTACAGTACCGGTAATGTGTGTTAATCCGAGCAGAAGTGGATTTAAATCTGAATTTGTAATTTAACTTTATAGATAAAAGCAAGGGATAAGCTTTAGAATTATCCTTAAATAATAATCAATCAACAGGGCTATGAACCCTGAAATGTTTTGAAAAATGAGTAAACACGGAAAAATTTTAGTTGCCATGAGTGGCGGCTTAGACAGTACTGTTGCGGCAGTTATGCTGCGCGAAGAAGGTTACGAAGTAGTAGGAGTAACCATGAAAACCTGGGACTATCAGAATAGTGGAGGTTCCAAAAAAGAAACAGGCTGCTGCAGCCTTGATAGTATTAACGATGCCAGGACGATAGCCGTTAAGCATGGCATCCACCACATGATACTGGATATTCGTGATGAATTTGGCGATTTTGTAATAGATAATTTTGTTGATGAATATTTAGCAGGCAGAACACCCAATCCTTGTGTTTTGTGCAATACCCATATTAAATGGGAGGCATTGATTAAAAGAGCCGATATGCTTGATTGCGAATTTATAGCTACAGGCCATTATGCCCAAGTTCGTCATGAAAATAACCGTTACGTTATCAGTAAAGGTTTGGATGATAATAAAGATCAATCGTATGTTTTATGGGGTTTAACACAAGAAAGCTTAGCTAAAACCCGTTTTCCTTTAGGTGGTTTTCGCAAAACTGAAATAAGGCAAATGGCTATAGACATGGGTTACCAAGAACTAGCCAATAAAAGCGAAAGCTATGAAATATGCTTTGTGCCCGATAATGACTACAGAGGTTTTTTAAAGCGCAAAGTAGATGGATTAGAGCAACGCGTAGAAGGAGGTAACTTTGTTACTGCCGATGGAAAAGTATTGGGCAAACACAGAGGTTATCCGTTTTATACCGTTGGGCAACGCAAAGGATTGGAAATAGCTTTAGGCGAACCCATGTTTGTATTAAACATTATGCCCGAAACCAATACCGTAGTGTTAGGTAAAGAAGAAGAGTTACAACAAAAAGGTATGTGGGTTAGAAACGTAAATATGGGCAAGTTTGAAACATTGGTCAATCCAATGGAGTCATTAACAAAAATACGTTACAAAGACCCGGGCAGTATTGCCACTATTGAACAAGAAGGCAATAGAATGAAAGTTATATTTAATAACCATGTAAAAGCAATAGCACCAGGACAAAGTGCTGTTTTTTACGATGGCAACGATGTAATAGGAGGCGGTTGGATTCAGTCGAGTTTTGATGTATAGTTGATTTTACATTCACTATTTTTATAACACGAACGTTATGTTTAGCATAAGCCGGTAACAAGGCTTCTATTTATTATAGAAAATTATATTTATTTGTAAAACAATGAAGCCAATAGCAAGCATACTTATTTTATTTTTTATTGTAGTTTCATGTCGGAAAGAAAGCGACCCGATACCCGGGCAAAATAACCAGGGTATTGAGTATTTTCCTATTGATAGTGTTAAACAGTACTTATATGCAGTTGATAGTATTGCTTACAACGATAATAACAACAGTATAGATACGTTCAGCTTTCAGTTGAAAACTCAATTTGTAGAAAGTTTTTTAGATAACAGCGGCATACAAACGTGGCGTATTAAGCGTATGGCAAAGTATGACACTACCGGTAATTTTATTGAAATTCAAAATTACTTTTACAAACGCAACGGTAGTTATTTAATAGCCACTGAAAACAATGTAGAGTTACTAAAAGCCATTTTACCCATTAAAGCAGCATTTGTCTGGAACGGTAATTTGTTTAACTCCTTAGGGCGTATTAACTCAAAAGTAGATGCTTTAAATTCCGATTTTATACTAGCAGATACCACCTTTATTAATACATTACAAATAACAGAAACCTTTAACAGCGATTTTATTTTAGAAACAAATAAGCAAAGCATTTATCAGTTTAACAGAGGTTTGGTTTATGTACAAAATAAAAATATAGAAACACAATATATAGATGGCAAGGAGCGTAGGTCAGGTTACGATATACGCCAAAAATTGATTGGTATAATTGAATGAAGCAACACATCGCGGTCCTTTTCTTTTCATTGTTAAGTTTATTAGCAAACGCACAACAAACAAGTTATTTTATTTCGTTCGGTAATAAAGACACTGCTGACCTTAATACCAGTACTACCTTTAGCACATTAAACCCATTGCAGTTTATTTCGCAAAAGTCTATTGACCGCAGGCTAAAGTTTAATTTACCTGTTATAACCATACAGGACTTACCCATTAATGAAGCATATATAGCACAAGTATTGAGTAAAGGATTTGTGTTGCAACACACTTTAAAATGGTTTAATGGAATAATAGTTAGCTCCACTACAAACAATATAGATTCTATTAATAAATTACCCTTTATAAAAAGCATTCAGTTAATAGCAAGCGAACAGATTGCAGAGAAAGAAAAGGAAATAGATTTAACCGAAAGAGTTAACTTATTAGCGCAAAAATTTGATAAGAATGAATTGATAGATTCATCATCCATCAATGGTTTTTCTAATTTTCAATTAGCATTAAATAATATAGACCAACTTCATAAAAAGCAATTGAAAGGAGCTGGTAAATATGTGGCGGTATTTGATGCCGGTTTTAAAAATATGCAGCGCTCGCCTTATTTTAACCAACAAAATATTATAGCTACTTATAACTTAGTTAACAGCGATGAAAGTGTTTTTGCCAGCAATCAGGAAGAACATGGTTTGAGCGTAGCCGGATGTATAGCTGCCAATGCACCTTACAGGTATATGGGAGCTGCACCTGAAGCTAAATTGGTTTTATTTGAAACGGAAGTAGAAGATTCAGAACTGCCTATTGAAGAATATTATTGGGCTAAAGCCGCGGAGTTGGCTGATAGTTTAGGGGTTGATATTATTAATTCATCGTTGGGTTATACCGTTTTTGATGATGAAAAATTAGGACATAAATACAAGGAGTTTTCAGGTAATAAAACGCTCATAGCACAAGCTGCAAACATAGCTGTAAGCAAAGGCATATTGGTAGTAGTAAGTGCAGGTAACGAAGGCGATAAAATATGGGAAAAAGTAAGTACACCTGCCGATGCCGATAGCGTAATTACAGTAGCCGCTTGTGATGCACAAAAAACAGTAACCACTTTTAGTTCGGTTGGATTTAGCAAAGGAAAAAACCAAAAACCGGAGGTAACCGCTCTGGGCGAAAAAGTACAATTGGTGAATGCAATGGGTAAGGTAAGTAAAGGCAATGGTACTTCCTACTCAACACCTATTATTACCGGTTTATCAGCTTGCTTAATGGAGGCCTATCCCAATAAAAACCCACATGCTATTAAACAAGCATTTATACTCAGTGCCGATCAATATTACGACCATAATAAATACTTAGGCTACGGTATAGTTGATGCTTTATTGGCCTATGAAATACTAGCTGATTATACACGCGATACTTTACTTGATTTCAGACCCTTAGCCGATAGTAATTACCATGCTGTTGTGTTTAGTAGCTCAGATCAAAAAGTAGAAATTGAAATAGAAATTCAATCAGGCGATGAAAAAATAATTAGCAGGCAGAAAGAAAAAATACAAGAAGGCATAAACCGTTTTGCAGTTATAAAAACAAAAAAACTCCAACAAGGGGTTTATATTTTGAAAATAAAAACCAATGCAGGAGTTTTTCTTATAAAAAGGTTTGAGAAACTGTAGAAGTAAAGTAATTAAAACTTATTCTTCCACATCATACTTTCAACAGGTTTAACTGTACGTTTATTGTATTTAGCTCCTTTTTTAGTATTGTACATAATATCAATTTCGCCAGCTACTTCAAAATAAATTAACTGACCAATAGGCATACCTGCGTATATGCGTACAGGTTGCGTTGACGAAATTTCCAGTGTCCAGGTATTGCAAAAACCAACATCACCTTTTCCGGCTGTTGCGTGTATATCAATTCCTAAACGTCCGGTACTTGATTTACCTTCTAAAAAAGGTACTTGGCGATGTGTTTCAGTATATTCTGCAGTTACACCCAAATACAAAGTATTAGGCTGCAACACAAAACCCTCTACCGGAATTTCAAATACGTCTATTTTATTGTGTTCGCGTGCATCTAAAACGCGGTCCTTGTAACAAGCCAAATAACGTCCTAAGTGAACATCATAACTATTAGTTCCTAAACACTCCTTTTTAAATGGTTCTATTAAAATATTACCATTCTCAATTTCTTCAAGTATTCGTTTGTCAGAAAGTATCATTTTGCGTTGAAATAATTTTTTATTAAAGTGCAATAAAAAATAAAATCTTATTTACTTTGCCCACTATCAATCAACAATTAGCTATTAAAAATTTTGACCAAAATTTTTATGGGTTAAAATAATACCGGTCCATATTATTTAGAAAAGGACAAATAGCGGCTTAAAAGTACAGCAATAATTTAAACAACTAATTTTAAAATATATGACAAATGCACAAAACCTTGGTATAGGTAGCAGAGTTAAACACCACGATTATGGTGATGGCGTAGTAATTAATGTAAAACCCAATACCTATTATATAACTTTTGTAGCTGAAGGGGCAAAAGAAATTTCGCGCACTAACCATAGTTTGGAAATAATAGAAGCGGTGGAGCCACCGGAAGATTTAATTAGCAGTGCGGAAATAGAGAAAACACTTATTGGCATATTGCGCAGATGGACAGATGTGCAAGAGGAAGTATTTTTACACAATAAATGGCAAGGTGGTAAAATGGTTTTTTACCCTGCCGATAAAACCCAACAAGCCAAAGAAATTCCTATTGACAGCTTTTTTCACAAAATTGTAATGTTACGTGATAGGTTGAGGGTTTTAGAGCAAAGAATTAATGCCCACGATAAATTAACCGATGAAGACAAAGTAAATATGCAACAGTATATTACTAAAATTTATGGCTCCTTAACCTCATTCAATATTTTGTTTAAGTACCCTCACAATAATTTTGTAGGAGAAAAAGGAAAAGGCGAGTAGGGGCAGCATAATGAAGCAAATAGGCATTTTTTCAGATACACACGGTTTTTTTAACCCTAATTTATATAAATTTTTTGAGCATTGTGATGAGTTATGGCATGCGGGCGATTGGGGAGATGTTGCTACTTTTGACAAGGTTGAGCAATTTAAACCCTTAAAAACTGTCTGGGGTAATATTGATGGAACCGATTTAAGGGTAAGAATGCCCGAAATACTTATTTTTGAAGAGCAGGGATTAACAGTTTGTATGCTTCATATTGGAGGATACCCTTTAAAATATAGCCCAAAGTTTAAACAAATTGTTCAGAAACAAAAAATTGACATAATGATTTGCGGGCATTCACATATTTTGAAAGTAATACGCGATAAGGAATATAATTTACTGCATATAAACCCCGGTGCCGCTGGTAATCATGGCTTTCATAAAGTTTGCACCGCTGTAAGGTTAAAAATAGAGCGGGGCAAATTGTTTGATTTAGAAGTTTGGGAACAAGCTAAAAAATACTAAGTCACGCAACCCTTTAAGTTTTGCTATTGACATAGTTATTAATTTTATTATTTTGCTAACCTATTTACAAGTATTAGAGAATGAAAAAACTTTTTTATACAATTTCAATTTTGGCATTAAGCCTAAACACCTTTGCTCAACAAAAAGTACATGTTTGTGGTACAGATGAGCATTTACAAGCCAATTTAAAAGCCGATCCTGCTTTAGCAGCTAAAAAGGCACAGTTTGAGCAAAACTGGAAAGTAGCAGCTCAAAGCTATAACCCTAATGATTACAAAAACACAAAATCAATGGGTAAAGCAGCCGCTAAAAAATATATTATTCCTGTTGTGGTGCATGTTTTTCATTCAGGTACTTCATCAATTGAAAACATTTCCGATGCTCAAATTAAAAGTGAAATAGCTCAATTAAACAAAAGTTTCAGAAATTTAAATAGCGATACCAATAAACGCAGAGAAATTTTTAAAGACATAGCTGCTGATATGGAGGTTGAGTTTAGATTAGCTAAAAAAGATCCGAAAGGCAATTGTACCAATGGTATAGTTCGTGTTTATACACCACTTTCTGATAATGGCGATGATGTATTAAAAACAAAAAGTGTTTGGGATACCAAGCGTTATTTTAATATGTGGGTTGTAAGATCAATCAATAGAGGTAGTGGAATAGGTGTAGCGGGTTATGCTCAATTTCCTTTTGCTGCAGGTGCTTTATCAGCAGCAACTGATGGTGTAATGGTTATTTATAACGAATTTGGAAATATTGAAAAATCATTACCAGGTCAAACACCAAATGTAACTACCACTACCCATGAAGCAGGCCATTGGTTAGGTTTATACCACCCATTTCAAGATTCAGATACTTGCGATTCAGAAGGTGATGGCGTATTTGATACCCCAAAAACTTTTTTTAGACCGACCAGCTCATATCCTTTGAGAAACGAATGTGGTAACCCTACTTACAATTCATGTGGTGGTAAAGATTACAGATATATTCCAGAAGGAGGTACTACCTTTATTAGTAATGTTGACTTAACTAAATTTGGCGAAGCATTAGAATTGCCTGATATGCAAGAAAATTTTATGGATTATTTTATTGGTTCATGCGCAAGCAATATGTTTACTTTACAACAAAAAGCACGTGTTCATTTTTGCTTAGAAAATTATAGAAGCCAATTGTGGGATGAAGAAAATTTGTTAAGAATAGGTGTTAGCGATTCTTCTCCTGCTAACTTCTGTCTAACGACATCAGCAATACCAAGTATTTATTCAAATGTAAATAATATCTGTGCCGGAAATGCTGTTACATTCAGTAACAATACTTATAATGGAACAGCAACAGCCTATAACTGGACTTTTGACGGAGGTACTCCTGCTACATCAACAGCTGCAAACCCTGGTAACGTTGTTTATGCGAACCCAGGTGTATATAATGTAAAACTAAGTATTACTACTAACGGAGGAACCGTTGATACTACTTACGTTAATTATGTAAATGTAGCTAACAATGTAGCTAACAATGCAACATTAAACTTTGCTGATTGGGAATACCAAAATAACTGGCAAGAACAAGGCTGGAGTTTTGTTTCAGAAAATGGTAGATCAAAATGGGTTAGACAACCAGGTGTATCATACAATGGGGGAATAGCCAGTATGAAATTAGAAGATGATCCATTTAATCAAGTTCCTTCTAGCGGATTTGAGCAAAATTTCATTTCTCCATCATTTAATTTATCAGCAGCAACTAATCCTACTTTTAATTTTGCTTTTGCTACTGCTTTAACTACAGGTCCTGGCTCTGCTACTTCGGCAGATGAATTAAGAGTATACTCATCTACTAACTGCGGAACTACTTGGACGCAAATGACAGGAACAGGTATTCCTTCTTTGGGAACTAATATTTCAACTACGGGTACTACCAGATTGGATTACACCATTGGTTTTGTTCCAACTGATAAAAGCAAATGGCGTGAAGTAAGCTTAGTGGCTCCTAAACAAGCTAATGTGCGCTTTAAAATTACTTTACTTAGAAAAGGTGGGGCTACATTTTTCTTAGATGATGTAAGAGTAAGTGCCAGCGGATCTTTAGGTATTAAAGATTTAGCAGAAGCTATTAATTTTAATATAGCTCCAAATCCATTTAGTACTAGTACTGAATTAAGCTACGATTTAACTACAGCTAACGAAGTGAAAATTTCAGTAATTGATATTTTAGGAAGAGACTTAGGTACTGTGCAAGAGGGTAAACAACAAGCAGGTAACCATACTGCAGTACTTGATAAAAACACTTTAGGATTAACTAACGGTATTTATTTTGTAAGAGTTGAATTAGGAAACCAAAGTTTTGTAAAGAAAATTATGGTTAACTAAATAGAAAAATAAAAAACTATTTAAATAAAAAACCCTGACTATTAAAGGTTGGGGTTTTTTATTGCTTAAAAGTGAAAAAAAATTTGTGAGAAATAATCCGTAGCCTTACTTTCGCAGATGGAGAGTTGGCAGAGTGGTCGATTGCGGCAGTCTTGAAAACTGTTGTCTGTAACAGGACCTGGGGTTCGAATCCCTAACTCTCCGCCAGTTTAAAATAAAAACAACAAAAAAGCCTTTTAATCTTACGATTAAAAGGCTTTTTTGTTGAAGTCATATCTTTACAGCACGGTTCCATTTACGTTCATATTACAATTGATAGCAAAAGGGCTGAAATCTCTTTAGGAAAAGAGTGTATTCCCGAAGATTAGCAAATTTTCAATAAAAAAGCCTCCAGGTGTTGCCAAGCATGATAAAAAGGAGAGTCAGGGGCTTTTAAAAAATTATAAACTAAAAGAGGGAGGTTATTACACCTCCCTCTTTTACTAATTAAATATAAAATAAAGCTTAATCGTTCTTTAACAGTTTTTTTGTTAACACCAATTTGTTTCCATTGTATACTTTAATAAAATAAACACCCGATGTCCAGTTAGCAGAATTAACTACAAGGGTTTGGTTAGTGTTTATGTTATTAATAGTATATACTTCTTTGCCCAACACATCTTGTATTTCTATTCTATCAGCAATCTCATTATTAAACTCAATAGAGAAAGATTCGTAAGAAGGGTTAGGATAAACAGAAATCATATTTTGGCTTAACGTAAGTGCTTCTTTTTCTTTTGTACCAGTATGTGCTTGTGCCATTCTCGGAGGTGTAGGAGCACATGTCATTTGGTTGATAGGGATAATTCCTCCTGGTTCAAAATTGGAAATAAGAAAGTCATTGAAGCCTATTCCTTTACTGTGCCCATTTAACACAACAGTAGTTGGGGAAGGATTAGTAGGTGTATTAGGCATGTGTGCAGGATTGGCATAATAAGTAAATCCAGGGCCTCCCACATAAGCATGATCCCAGATCAGATCCCAGTTTAAGATATTGTTGAAAACGTTGCCTGGATCAATATAGGCAGGAGGAGTTGGGACAGTTAAAGGCTGATAGATCTGATCCACCAAACGTCCTGATCCCAGGATACCATAATTTCCACCTTCTATATAATTACATTTTATCCATACACCTATCCAGTAAGTAGAAGGATAATTATTTTCACCCAGCGTTGCTATATAAGGGTCTTTATCGTAGCTCACCACCACTCCGCTGCGCAATGGGTAAATGATATTATACCGGATTTCATTTCTTTTGCCATAAGTACTAACACCTCCCGTATCAAACCCAATATATTCATTATCGAAAAATTCAATACCATTGGTATATCCTGAAACATAGTTATCGCTGATATCAGAGTATGTAGCATTTTTAACAGAAATGCCGGCAATATTAGCAGGATTGCCGTTTTGCAGGGTACAGTTTTGAATATCTATATCCGCGTTACTGATTGGGTTAATAACTCGTATACCGTATTCATTATTATTGCTTTTCATGTCTTCATAGCTCACATAAAGTCCATGGGCATCATTTGCATCTATTCCTGATTTGAAGAGCGCACGGTAAAAATTATTGACATATTGAACATCACGAAGAAATCTTCCTCTAAAACCAGTAACTCTAGAACCATTTAGGGCAACACCAAACAGGTAATTACCTACAGCACGGAAAAAATCTCCTCTTTTGCCACTAGTATATACATAACAATTGTATGATCCTCCCATGTTTGATTTTAAAATAACGTAAGGAGAATATGTTCCACACGCACTTGTTTTAAGACCAAACATACGGTTAGCATAAATAAAATTATGGGAGGTAAATGATGCACCATCATTCATATTGGTACCCAAAAGCGCAATATGCAGGTTGTTATTATTAAAATTATTGAATAGAATGTCCATGCTTTCACCACTTACAAAATTGCCGTAGTAACGGTATATACCAACCGCAGCATTAGAGATTCCGCATTCGGAAATAGTACCTTTAGTGAACCGGCCGTTATACAAAATACCATCCCAGGAAGTACAACCTGTAAGCACCGAGTGATCGATATTCAATATTCCGTTACCCGTTACTTCAATACGCGAACACGAGTATGCTAATACCACGCTTTGTGTAATATTAACGGTATACCCCGCAGGTACTATTACTGTCTGGCCCGATTTAATCTGATAGTTACCAGAAGGTACATTAATCTTATGTATTCCCATGCTCACCTTTTGGCTCACATATAACGCGAGGTCGATATATGTTGCTCTTGCTTTTTCACAATCATATCCGAAGCTTACAGTTTGTGTTTGAAAGGTACAACCACCATAACTAACCGTTACATAATAATCGCCAGGTAGGTTAACATACATGCTTTGTGCAGTAGGAACCTCAGTATACGGATCGGGTGTATAAGGCATTCCATTAAAATACCATTGAACAGATAAGGCTCCACTGCTTAAGCTACCTAGGTTTGGAATAGAAAGGGTAGTAGGCAGATTGTTGCCATTGGAAGAAAGTATGGTGATAGGGTTATCATCTTTCACTACACTATTTATACCATAAGTAATTCCGGTATTGGTAGCAGTAATACCAGTAAGGTAAATAAGTGTTTTACAATTAGCAGCCACCTCTTGTACCCGGGTTACATCTATTTCAGCTAATCTGTCGGCATAAATATTTCCTGTTCGAGTTAAAAATCCCAGAGAGTAGTCAGGGTTAAAACGGGCAATCATAATATCAGAAGTGTTTGTAGCCGGTGTGCCCGGTAGCCCTGTTCCACTTACAGTATTATTATGTGTATATGGAATTACTGCACTATTAGTTGTAGCGATAAGATAGGTGTTGCTCAACCAGTCTCTTTTAACACAAACGGGAGTGACAACAGGAGATGTTACAGCTTGATAAAAATACGTGGCATAGTTAACAGTAGCCAAAGTAGATGTTAGTGAAATATAGAAGTTATTGTAAACGCTGCCGCTAATATTTTTCTGATATGCATTTGCCGGTGTTATGGAATTGAGACCGGATGATTTGGTTAAAAAGGAGAGATGAAAATCATTTACTGCTGATGGCGAAGTGTAATTCTGCACATCGATTTTGGGCATATCCTCATCTTTTCCATCTGTACCTATTGATGCTGCATAATAGGAGTAAAACTCTCCGGAACCATGAAAGGCCGGGATGTCGAAATGTATGGCAAATATTTCTTTGTCTGAATCAACAGCGTTGGAGCCAATAACAGTAGTAATTGAAGGGCTAAATCCCGCTGCGTTTGAGTAAGTTGTTCCGGTAACAGCAAGCTTAGTGGTATTGCTCATAAAGTCAATATCAGTTACTTCATCCTCTTCGATAGAACCAACAAAAACATATTTAATCGGGTCAAAAACAACTCCGCTTATAGGAAGATCATAAGGTAGTACAGTACAAACAAAACCATCTTTACCACCTTTAAAAGGATATAGTCCTGTATAAGGAGTTAGATTTAAGGTTGCATTATAGGTGTATCCGCCAACAAGGAATCCTGTTTGCGGAGCACCATCATCAGAAATACATGTAGCACCATCATCATTTGGTCCTCCTATATATAATGATTTCAATAAACCTCCAGTGCTGTTAAATATGGATACAAATGCATCACTTCCTCCATTAGCAGAATTGTACGTAGCTCCTGGTAATACTCCTGAGTTTGACCCTGTTCCTGCTGTGGTTCCGCATACTACATATACAGAACCGTTTGCGCTCACATCGGAGAATGTAATGTTACAGTCAGTATATTCCATAGTAGAGCACCACTGTATAATACCTGCAGCATTAAAGTGTGCAATAAATGCACGTTCCGCTGCTTCTCCGTTAAAGGTGGAGTATTTGGCACTACCAGGCGATAGGTAAAAAGTAAGTGTATTGGTTGTTCCCACAATATTTATATCGCCATTTGCATCATGCTTAATGGCATTTCCAGAAGTAAGGCCATTGCCTGTTCCTCCGCCATTAATAGTTGATGGACCGATATTGTTAAAGAACTGAAGTGTAGGGTCAATTACCAGTATTTTTGTTTGATCATACTTTGCAGGTTGAAACGATACAATATTATCTGTATGTGTAAGATGAATAAAATCTACTTGTGTATGTTGTGCATCATCATAATAGGAGAGAGGGATATTATCCGTTATGGTGCCTAATGATGTTTGGATATTCATGGCATCGCCTTTTACATCCAATTGATCTGCGCCATCTACCTGGAATTGAATATCTGCAATGTTTGCCCCGGGATAAACAATAATATCATACTTTATTGAATGGTCCTTAACTGTGTATACTAAATCAATAGACGGGTATAAGTTATGATAGGTTAACTTTTGGTATCCTGATATATTGGTAATTCCTTCTCGGTTTTTATCCGAATAAAAATTGTACCTGCCAGTTGCTTCATTACTGGTGGTTACTGATACTGCAGGGTTACTGTTTAAAAAGCGAACATCTACTTTGTGTGCTTTAGGTTTCTTTTTATCTGAAGAGTTATACTGAATGTAGGAAACGGTGTTCTTCTGGAAAAAGATTCCCGTGTTTTTAAGTTCGGTGTAATACAATACGGCATCGGTATTTTTTCCATGTTCATCATGGATTTGACCTTTGTTCTTAATAAAAGCGAGTTCGCTTTTAGGTTGAGGAGGGGAGGCAGGGTCTGCTGCATACAGGTAGCAAGCAGAAAAAAGCAAGGAAGCTGAAGCCATTGCTTTTAATAAAAGATGTTTCATTTTCATAATTAATATAGATTAAGTCTTCAAAGTTGTGTAAAGCATTCACCTTAAAAACCACTTATGAGAAATTGTTCAGATTACGTTTGAAGGTGTAAGGAAGATTTAAGAATTCGTAATAAGTTATATCATCTATCAGTAGATGCTTAGATAATCTTTAACCTTGACAGCACTTCCTCTTTTCTTCTTACTGAAATTTCCAGTTGTATTCCATTTTCCATCTCTAAATAACCAGCCTTGCCTTTTACATATTTTTTTACTTTGTTGAGGTTCACAAGATAGGAGTTGTGAATGCGGCAGAAAGGATGGTTTTCGAACAGTTCTTCATAGTATCCTATATTTTTGGAGGAGATGAGCGGTGCGTTATCATTTGTATAAACAGAAGTATAATTGTTGTCGCTTTTTAAGTAGCAGATATCTTTAATGTGAACGAATTCCACATCCGTATAACTGGAAATGGCCACACGTTCAAACAAGTTTTTGTTCTGCGCAAGCATATCGCGGAATGAAGAGAGTTTATCGGTATCTTTTTGGTTGCCCTGTAAAGAAACAAACCTGTCCAGAGACTCATAAAGTTCTTTGGGATCAACCGGTTTTAACAAATAATCGAGAGCCGAAAACCGAATAGCTTGTATCGCAAACTGATCGTATGCAGTTACAAAAATGATTCTGAAATCAAATTTATCCAGTTGGCTCAGCAAATAAAAACCATCTCCATTTGGCATTTGTATATCTAGAAATAGAATATCTATTTTGCCCTTGTTCTTAAGGATCATTTTTAATCCTTCTTCGGCTGAAGAAGCTTCACCTATCACCTGTATATCCTTTCCGGATTTCTTCAATAATAGTTTTAACGTCTCAATATTATTTATCTCATCATCAATGATGGCTACTCTCATAAAATTGGAATTAATAATTTTACTCTCGTTCCCAAAGCTATCTCGTCTTCATACAAGTCAACGATTTCTACAGGTCGGATGTTTTTGTCCTGCGCCAGTAATTTTAATCTGTCCTCAATATACCTGATGCCCGTTGAGTCTTCGTTATTGTTCATACTTAGTTGTTTTTTCTTTGCCTTTTCACGGCCAATACCATTGTCAGTTATCACACAACATATAAAACTATCCTGACGGATAAATTCAATGAGTAGTTTCCCATTATTACTCATTCCGCTCAATCCATGTTTAATGGCATTTTCTACAAAAGGCTGAATAATAAGAGTAGGAATATGAGTATTCAGAGTATCTATTTCGGGGTCGATGGTAATGGAGAACTCAAAGGCTTCTGTAAATCTTCTTTGTTCCAGGTGAATATATTTAGTCAGTAATTCTTTTTCTTCTTCAATGGTGATAGAAGAGCGCGATGAATATTTCATAATCATGCGTATTACCCGGGAAAAAGAAAGAATATACGAACCAGCCTCTTCTACATTGTTCTTGAGGATAAACATCTGCAGAGAGTTGAGAGAGTTAAAAATAAAGTGAGGGTTCATGTATAAGCGTAGCGCACGTAATTCACTTTGCACCAGTTGGTGTTTGAATTTGTTTTCTTTTCTCACCCTTTTTATCTTCTGCAGAACAAAGTATGCAATAGCGGCTACGGATGCAAATACATATAAGCTAATAAACCACCAGGTTTTCCAGTAAGGTTTTAAAATAGTGAAATAGGTAACTGTTGGCGGGCTCCAGTTGCCAAAATTGTTTCGCACATATACTACAAATCGGTAACCACCCGGGTTGAGATTGGCAAACCGTATAGTGGTATTAGTGGTGTAATTAAATTCCTGATCGACTCCATCCAGCTTATATTTAAATAGGTTACCTGCAGATCCGTTAAAAGAAATGGTAGCATAGCTTACAGAAATATTATTTTCATTATAAGGAAGAATATAGTGATCAATATAGGTGCTTGTATCTTTTGAATTAATAGAAATAGTTCTGATATATACCTGTGGCTGTATGAATGTATTTTTTTTAATTTCTTTCTCATCAAAAAAGCTTAAACCTCCTGCAGTAGCAACATATATTTTGCCTTTGTAGGCGAGTATGTCCCTCACTTCATCTGCAATGAGAAAGTTAGCAGAGGTATAATTTTCTACGCGTACCAAATGATCGTTTGTATCCAGTATTACTTTACTAAGCCCATTATCTGTGCATACCCATATTTTATGATCGTTATAATATATTTTATTACAATAGTCATTAATGAGGCCGTTACTGGTATTCACATACTCATATGTATTATTCTTCATTAAAATGATTCCTTTTTGTTTGGTTTGGAGTATAATGGTTCCTTTTTGGGTAATATCCATTTGCGAAAGAGCATAAGGCAAATGTATTTTTTCGAAGAATCTTTGATTTTTCCTGATGATTATTTTCAAGCATAAGTTATCTAACACATAATAGAATGCAGAGTCTCCTATATTCAGTTGAGGTAAAGCAGAGATACTAGGATATCCAAGCAAGGAGTTAACGGTGTCGTATGGGTAAATGGATTTATGGGGGCTCTCCTTAAAAAGTGCAGAGCTTATATAATAGAGAGAAGACTGGTTTTTGAAGGGAACATAAAGTCTTACATCAGGATAGTTCATTCGTGTAAAAGTTCTTTCCCAAAGCTTATATAATATGTTTGAACCAATGGATGTAAAATAGATATTCTGATCAGTTGTTTTATAAACATGGATCAGACGTATGAATTCTTCGGCAGAAATATTTTGTTTAAGTTTTACTATTTTATGGTTGAAGAGAAGGTTAAATTTCCCATTTCGTGTCACAAAATAAATATCGTCATTGGAATTTTGTACAAACCTGATGTCATTAGATGGTATACCATCCATTGTATTCACATGTTGTGCAATAAAATTTCCATAATAGATACCTCCCATGTCTGTGCAAAACCAATACAACCCTTCCCTATTTTTGATGATAGAATGAATAGATATATTGGTAAAATATTTTTCGGTATTACTAGGATGAATTATGCCCTTTTTAAAACGGATAGCACCACCGGATCTGGTACCTATCCATATATCATTGCTTAGTGTATCTTCAAAGAAACAGATAACTTCATTCTGATGAATAGGGTAGACTAATGTGACCTTATTTTCGGATGGGTTTTTGGAATAGATTCCTTCTTCAGAAGCAATTAATACATTCCCGTTTTTGAGAAGGAACAATCGTGGTGCAATATAATACTTACGGTTGCTTTGAATAGGGAGAATATGTACCTTTCCATGTATGATTTCCTTGATATTATCTATGTGTGTGGAAATAATAGAATCACGGTTTTTTATTGTAAAGTTGTATAAAATGGATTGATGTGGTCCCGTATTAACTATGCTATCGACAATCATATCATGATACACTTTATAATAGAGACTTTCCCGTGTTCCAATCCATACACAACCTGATTGATCTTCTGCAATCCAGCAAGGATTCTCAATTCCTTTGAACTGCCTGAAATTAGTTCCGTCAAAATAAAACAGGTTAAAGTTAAAACTAATTACCCATATTCGGTTCCGTTTGTCTTTGTAAAGATGATAGCCACCTATTTCGGTATACCCTTCGTCATATCCGAATACTTTAAAATGAGTTCCGTCAAATCGGCAAATAGCTTTGTTGGTAACAAACCACATATATCCTTTTTCATCTTCTACCGAAGAGAAAACCCCGGAGCCAACAAGTCCGTTTTTTCCGCTGATATTTTTAAACTCGTAATGCTGACTTAAGACTTTTTGTTGCAGGAGGAATAGAAGAGAGAAACAGCACACATAGGGTGTGAATAAGTAAATGAGTTTTTGTTTCACCGTTGTGAAAATACAAAGGCATATGAGAATTTCAAAATGAATATCTCTGCTTTGGGTTAAATTGAATCAAAAGTTGGTTCCGTTGCATACAGGTAGCATGACGATAAAAGCAATGATGCTGAGATTACTACGATAATAAATACTATTAAAAATATCAGTAATTTAATTTAACGAAGTATAAAAATCATGGCATAAACACGGGGACTTTTATTCTTTAAATTAAGATTACATCAGTTGCTCACTCAATGGTTCGTACCTTTTAAAGAAGTTAGATGTATGAGTTTTCGCTCGTTTAATCACATTCATAAGAAGATTAATTACCATCAGCCTTAACAATAGAAAACGCATTCAATCTTCCGTTTTTCAAAGAATACTCAATACCATTTATCGATTGATAGAACTCAATTCCAACAGCAGGGAACAATGGATGTGCACTGTCGGTTGTAACCGCATCAAATAACCAATAAAAAAGCCCGATAATTCGGGCTTTTTTATGCATGTAAATTGGCGTTTTTTTTTATTGGAATGGGAAACTAGAATTTAATTTCCTGTATGGTAAATACTTTTGATTTTGGCTGCGTAGGGTCAAATAACTCGTTTAGTTTGGCATTTAAAACATAATACGAGCCTTTTACATAAACACCTGTAGTAGGTCCGCTTTGTTCGCAATCAGTAGAGCCTATCTGGTCGGCATTTGTCCAATCGCTGTTACTTACCAGTTTAAATACTTTTTTGTCTTTGTTTGAAATGACCAGCAATTCATTTTTACCATTTAATACCAAACCATCAGCACCTACTATTGGCGGGCACATAATGTGGCGAATATTGCTTGGGTCTTTACAATCAATTTTATAAAGTACACCTGTGTTTGATTGGGCTACAATTAAAAACCCGTTTGGATGGTAAACAATGCCGTTCAGGTTAAATCCTTCCTGTTTCCATAAGGTTTGGCTGCTGGCAAAAATGGAAGGCACTCCTTTTTTGTTAATTTTAAAAATGATGGGTGAAAGGCTGTTGGTTACATATAAATTACCTACTGTATCAGCCGTAATATCGTTAGCAAAATTGCCATTGTCTTTATTTAAAGGTTGTAAATCAACAACAAATTTTCGATGTCCATCTGTTAAATCATATGCTATTACTTTGGCCAGCTTGAGTTGTGTTTTTGTACTTGTAAGAGGGGAAACACCCGGGTCGGTAACACAAACAAATAGGGTATTGGTTTTATTGTCTACATGTAAACCGTTGGTTGATATTAAAAGGGAATCGGTAATAAAGGTAGTATAAGTACCATCCCTGTTAACCTTACCTATTTTGCCATATTTTAAAGAGCTTACTAAAAACTCGTCCGTTATTTTGTTGTAAGCAATTCCTTCCGGATATAATTGGTCAGCTTCAAAGTTTATACTTTGGGCATTTGTATAAAAGCTGCTTGCTACAAATGCAGCGATTAGTAGTATATTTTTTTTCATAAAAAAGGGGTTCAATTAATAACTAGAGTAGCAAAATGCAGTATTTGTTTTAATAAGTCAAACATTAAAATTCCCACCAAATACTATCGGGCAAATTTTCATTTAGTTTAATTAGTTGCCCTATCAATGGGGTGGTTGTTTTTACCTGCATTTCTTTTGCTTTGGCTGTTACTCTTTTTATGGATTCGTTCCAGGGATGCAGTGCTAAAGTAAATTTACTCCAATGTACAGGCATTAAAACTTTGGCTTTTAAATCCTGTGCTGCTTGTACTACTTCTTCTGGTTGCATATGTATGTAAGGCCACATTTTATTGTATTGGCCACATTCCAATAATACCAAATCAAATGGTCCGTATTTTTCACCTATTTGTTTAAAGTGTGTATCAAAACCGCTATCGCCTCCTAAAAATATTTTTTCGCTTGGAGTTTGTAAAATATACGATGCCCATAGGCTTTGGTTGCGTTTAAATTTGCGTCCTGAGAAGTGGCGAGCGGGAGTAGCTATAAACTTAATATCGCTGCTAAAGTTTATTTCTTCCCACCAGTCAAATTCAACAATACGTTCATTACCTATACCCCATAAATTTAAGTGCTCGCCAACACCTAATGAGGTATAAAACATTTTGGCTTTGTTCTTTAACTCTAGTATTGTTTTGTAATCTAAATGGTCGTAATGGTCGTGGGTTATGAGCACAATATCAATAGCAGGGAAATCGCTAATTTTATACTCATTGCTACCAGCATAATTTTTACCAAAAAAGCTAACGGGTGATGCATTGCCACTAAAAACGGGGTCGACCAATATAGTTAGTCCTTTGGTTTTAATAAAATACGATGAATGGCCAAACCATATAATTTGTGTTTGGCTGGTATCTAAGTTTTTTAAATCGGTTTTTACAAAGGGCAATGAATGGGGTGGCTCTGTATTTTTTGGTTTGTTAAAATACATTTTCATTATTTTCCAATACGAAGCATCGGGAGCTAAGTCGGGTGTAACACTTAAATTTTTAAATGAACCATCTTTGTAGTTGGGCGATTTTTTAATTCTTTCTAACCGGGCACCGGTCGGTAATTGGCCAAACTGTTTTTGCTCTAAAAACAAGTACCCTCCGGTACTTAAACTTAGTAAAATAGCTATTAGTATTATCATTTTTCTTTTTGTTCTTAATTTCATTCTATATGAACGTTGTTCGCTTTTTCGCGGAGCAAATAAACATAAAAACAATTGCTTTCAATGTAGATAGTGAAAGTAATTACTATATATAATTGAGCGGTTTAAATGATAGATAAACGCACATTTTTTGCTTATTTTTTTTGGTATTCTACCCTTACCTTAAATATTATTTCTTTGATTATTAGTAGGGTATAATTTTCCGATAAATAAAATAAACCAATCGGTATATTTTATTTAGTTTTGTGCTCGAATACTAAAGTAACATGTCGAAAGCGGAAAAAACAAAAGCGTTTATTATTGAAAAAGCAGCATATACTTTTAACAAAAAAGGTTATGCGGGTACTTCGTTAAACGATTTAATGGAAGTAACCGGTTTAACCAAAGGCGCTTTGTACGGACATTTTGCAAACAAAGAAGCTATTGCCATTGAAGCGTATTTGTACAATGTAAAGGAATTGGAAAAAAAACTTTCCAACGATATTAGTAAGCAGGTATTGGCAAAGGATAAACTAATAGCCTTTATTGATTTTTACCGTTTTAATTGGAAAACGATATTTGAATGGGGTGGATGCCCCATGTTGAATGCTGCTATTGAAGCGGATGATAACTTGCCTTTTTTAAAAAAATACATTGCTACCAGTATTAAAATATGGGTTAAAATAATTGTCAGGGTTATTGATTCGGGTAAAGAAAGCAAAGCTTTTAAACAGACCATTAATACGCAGGATTATGCTTATACCATTGCTACTTTGGTAGAAGGTGGTATTATGATGGCTAAAATAAATAACAATAAAGATTTATTGGTATTGGCTTTGGATAGGGCTGTTAAAATTATAGAGGAAGAAATGGTGCCATAAATTTTTTTGTCATAAAATATACCGATTGGTATAAAATATAAAAATGAAAGAAGTATATATTATAGATTACCAAAGAACACTTGTTGGAAAATATGGTGGCATACTAGGTAGTATCAGACCCGATGATTTGGCGGCATTTGTTATTGCAGCATTGTTGAACAGAAATGGGTATTTGGATGTGGGCAATATTGATGATGTTATATTGGGTTGTGCTAACCAAGCAGGTGAGGATAACCGCAACATAGCAAGATTTGCTGCGCTACTAGCCGGCTTACCCGTTGAAGTGCCGGGTGTTACTGTTAATAGATTATGTGCATCAGGCATGCAGTCTGTAATGGATGGTTTTACGCGTATTAAAGCAGGATTGGCTGATGTTATTATAGCGGGAGGTGTAGAGAGTATGAGCAGGGCTCCTTATGTAATGGCTAAATCGAATAAAGCTTTTGAACGCGGTTTGGAATTGGCTGATACTACTTTGGGCTCAAGGTTTGTGAATAAACAATTGGCTGAAATGTATTATCCGTATGCCATGGGTGAAACGGCTGAAATTATTGCTGACCGATGGCAAATAAGCCGCGTTGAACAAGATGCTTTTGCTTACGCTTCACACATGAAATATATGAAAGCTTTTGAGGAGGATAAATTTAAAGGAGAAATAATGTCGTTGCCTTCATTGGCTATTGATGATTCAAAACCATTAGATCAAGGGGTGAGGGCTGATACTTCAATAGAAAAACTAGCACAACTTAAACCTGCATTTAAAGAGCATGGTTCGGTGACGGCTGGTAATGCATCGAGTTTAAATGATGGTGCTGCTGCTATGTTACTGGTATCGGGTGAGGTGGTGGAAAGGTATGGTTTAAAGCCTTTGGCTAAAATAGTTTCTTCATCGGTTGTAGGCGTTCACCCTGATATAATGGGAACTGGTCCTGTACCGGCTACGCAAAAAATTTTAAAGCAAACGGGATTAACTATAGCCGATATTGATTTGATGGAAATTAATGAGGCTTATGCGGTACAGGTAATTTACTCCATGAATGAATTAAAGATAGCACCAGATAAGGTAAATGTAAATGGAGGTGCTTTGGCTATTGGGCATCCTTTGGGTATGTCGGGCACACGTATAACGGGGCATTTGGCTTTGGAGTTGAAAAGAACCAATAAACAATATGGTATTGCTACAATGTGTGTGGGTGTAGGGCAGGGTACTGCGTTATTAATTGAAAATATAATTTAACTAAATAATATGAAGGAAGTATTTATTGTATCGGCTAAACGAACTCCTATTGGCGGTTTTTTAGGCAGTTTATCTCATTTATCGGCTACTGAATTGGGAGCCATTGCTATTGAAAATACGTATAAGGCAATTGGTATGGAGGCTGATTTAATTGACAGTGTTTATATGGGCAATGTGTTAAGCGCTGGTGTGGGTCAGTCGCCAGCTAGGCAAGCAGCTATGTTTGCCAAAATACCTGATAGCAAAGATGCCACTACCATTAATAAGGTGTGTGCTTCGGGTATGAAAGCTACCATGATTGGTGCGCAACAAATTCAATTGGGTTTGGAAAATATAGTGGTTACGGGTGGTATGGAGAGCATGAGTAATGTGCCACATTATGCCAATATAAGAAAAGGGTTAAAGCTGGGCGATATGAATTTGGTGGATGGTATGGTGAAGGATGGCTTGTGGGATGTGTACCATAATTTCCATATGGGTAATGCGGCTGAAATTGGCATACGTAAGTTTGGTTTTACTAGGGCTGCTCTTGATGAATATGCTATTCAATCGTATGAAAAAGCAGCTTGGGCTACAGAGCATAAAAAGTTTACCGGTGAAATAATACCAATTGAAGTAATGCAAAAAAAAGGTACTGCTACCATTGACCGTGATGAGGATATTGATAAAATAATTTTGGATAAGGTGGCTACTTTAAAACCAACTTTTGAAAAGGAGGGTATGCTTACGGCTGCTAATTCAAGTAATTTAAATGATGGTGCAAGTACTTTGTTACTGGCATCGAAAGAGGTTGTTGAAAAATATGGATTAAAACCTTTGGCTAAAATTATAGCTTATGCTGATGCGGCTCAGGCCCCGGAATGGTTTACTACTACACCAGCCATTGCTATTCCAAAAGCTTTGCAACTGGCTAATTTAAGCATAGCAGATATTGATTTGTTTGAAATTAATGAAGCTTATGCATCGGTGGTACTTTCTATGCAACAAATTTTATCGTTGGATTTAAACAAGGTAAATGTGTATGGAGGTGCAGTGGCTTTGGGTCATCCTATTGGTGCATCGGGTGCCAGGATTATAACTACGCTTATATCTGCTTTGAAACAGGAAGGTGGAAAGTATGGTGTTGCTGCTATTTGTAATGGCGGGGGTGGTGCTTCGGCTATTGTTATTGAAAATGTATAATGGTTAAATACAAAAAGGAAGTGTATGCTTCCTTTTTTTATTTATTGCTGTTTTGCTTTATACAAGGCTGCCAAAAAGGTTTCTGTTTCCTGTGCGCCTGAAATAGCATATTTATAGTCGAACACAAAAAAGGGAACACCTTTTATACCTATTTGCATGGCCTGATAAATATCGTCCTGTACTTCTGATTTAAACTGTGTTGATTTTAACATAGCTGTGCTTATATCTGCCGCTATGCCAATGTATTCGCCTATGGCTACGAGTGTTTCTATATCGTCTATGTTTTTACCTTGGGTAAAGTGCGCTGCAAACAATGCTTCTTCGCACTCATTTTGCTTATTGTGTGTTTTTGCCAGATGTGTTAATCTATGTGCATTGAATGAGTTGGCTACAACTGCTTTTTCAAAATGGTATTGTAGTCCTTCGTTGGCTGCCATATTGGTAACATGCTCTGTTGTTTTACGTGTATATTCCATATCCCAGCCTTTGGTTTGCGCCAAATGTTCAACGGTGTTTTTATTGGGGTTGGTTTTTAGTGTAGGGTCTAGCTGATAGCTTTTCCATTCTACTACAACTTCGTCTTTATGTTCAAATTGTGCCAGTGCATTTTCAAACCTGCGTTTACCTATATAACAAAAAGGACACATTACATCGCTCCAAATTTCAACTTTCATATTGATTGGTTTTTAAACAAAAGTATCTATTCCATGCTTAAATCAAAATGCTTTTATTGTTTACTTACTGGGTTTAGTTTTTAAGTTCCATTAAATGTATATCGGGCCTGTGAATGGTGAAAAAACCATAACCACCCTGCACATTGGTAGGGAAATTAATTACTTCTGCCCGTATTTGATTGACCAGTTGCGATGCTTTTTTCTGTACGGTTAAAAAATCGTAATAGCCTTTGCTAATATTTGAAATGGCTACACCAATGGTATCACCTAATTTTACTCGGCTTAATCTTTTATCTGTTATGTATTTGCCTGCTACAAAATCTTTTTCGGTCAGTAAATCAAAATTGTTCGATTGGTTTAGCATGCGACTGGCTATATAATCTACATCTATTTTGTTTTTGGTAGTATCTTTTTTATTACCAGTAATGTAGTTTATCAAATACCAATTTTCCTGATTGGGTATATCGGTAAACTGGTAATGCACATTTATGTTTCCTTTGTCATCATAACTGCTTATAATGGGGTAAATGGTATCGAATACTATATCGGCCATGTGGCTAGTGCTTGACCACGCTGTTAAGCCTGTTGGCTGGTTTGAAGCAAACAGGGTATAATTTTGCAGGGTAAATTCATCTAATGGTTTACTTATATACAAACCAGGTGAAAATTCTCTTAGGGTATCGATGGTATTGTTTGATTGTAGTATTACCACTGAATTGGTTAATAATAAAGTGGTATCAAAATTTACACCATTGCTATCGTATGTAGGCGCTCCTTTTTTGAGGGCACTAAAATTTTTACTCACTGCTACGAGTAATGTGTTTTCGTTTGGTACAAGTTGTGAACTGATAACCATTTTTGGTGGTGCCTGTGGTATATCAATGGTAATTGGTTCGGGCTGACATGAACAAAGTATGAGCACGAGACTGATGAGTATAATAATTATTTTATGCATGTTTAAAATTTAAAGTTATAAGCTATTGATGGAATAAAACCGAATAAGCCTTGCTCCTGGTATTGTAACTGACCGTTTGCATTTTGCTCTACTCTTATTCGGTAGGGTTGTGTTCTGTTATATACGTTATAGGCTCCTATATGCCATTCGCTATTCCATTTTTTGTTGGGTTTTGAATAGATAACAAGGTTTAAATCCAATCGGTGCGATGCAGAAAGTTGTACTGCATTTCTATCGCTGTATATAGGCAATGGATCAAAGTTGGAGTAAGTACCGTTGGGCATTAAAAACTGGCCTATAACAGGTGTAAACCAGGAGCCTGAAGCAAAAACAAATACACCTGAAAAGGCTACTCTTTTGCTTAATTGATAATTGGCTACAATAGAGAAATCATGTCGCCTGTCGTAACGGGCAAAAAATGTTTTGCCATTGTTTAGCTCGTCAAACTGGCGTGTACTGTATGATAAGGTGTAACCTATCCAACCGTTTAATTTACCTATTTGCTTTTGTAGGGTTATTTCTAATCCATAGGCTTTGCCTGTACCCTGAAGTAAATCTTCTTCTATATTGTTGTTAAGCATAGCTACCGTTCCTTCTTTGTATTCTACTAAGTTATTCATCCATTTGTAGTAGGTTTCTATAGTCAGGTTTGCTTTTAGTTTATGTATGTATTGGTTGTAGGAAACAGAAATTTGATCTGCTGTTTGTGGTTTTATATTTTTTGATACGGGATACCATAAATCGGTAGGCATGGCAGTCCCTGAGCCCGATACTAAATGCAGGTATTGTACCATGCGTGTATAGGATGTTTTAATGCTTGCATTGTCGTTTAAAGCATAGCGTACATTTATACGTGGTTCGGGGTTTATATAAACGGTTTGTTGGTTAATAGCGCTGGTTAATCTTATGCCATAGTTAAGGGCCCACTTTTTATTTATTTCTTTATCGTTTAAATAGTACAGGGCCATATCCTGTGTAGTTATTTTTAAACCATCGTTTGGTTTTATATTTTCGTTAAAAATGCCTTCTGTTTTTGATACGTTGGGGCGGAAATAATGTTGGGCTAATTCGAATCCGAATTTGATATGGTTGGTATTGTTTTTAAAATAGTTGTAGTCCATTTTTATTAAATAATCCTGAATACTACTGGTAATAAATAGCTTGTTCCCTGCCAGGTTACCTGTTATGTTGTAACTAAAACTACTATGTATTAATGATATGTTGGAGAATAGTTTTTTATTGGCATATACGTGGTTCCAACGCAGTGTTGCTGTTCTATTACCTAAGGTTGAACCAAAGTCTATATTTTTATTGGTGTTTTGTTTGGAAGAGTCGGTAGGGTTATGCAAACTAAGTACATCATCGCCTATGTATGTGCTAAAGTATAGGATGTCTTTATCGGATAATTTATAATTAATTTTTGCATTGATATCGTAAAAGTAATAGGGGAGGTCTTTACCAATTAATTTATACACTTGGTCAATGTATGTTCTGCGTGCTGATATGATGAAGGATGATTTGTTTTTTATAATGGGCCCTTCTATGCTTAACCTGCTTGATAGTATTCCAATTCCTCCTTCTGCATGAAAGGTTTGGTTGTTGCCTTCTTTTAACCTTACATCCATTATGGATGATAAACGACCTCCGTAGTTAGCTGTAAAGCCGCCTTTTTGCATGCTTACATCTTTTAAAGCATCGGAGTTAAAAATGGAAAAGAAACCTAGCAGGTGGGATGCATTGTAAACGGGTGCTTCATCCATTAATATTAAATTCTGGTCGCTATTACCTCCTCTTACAAACATACCAGTACTACCATCGTGGCCACGTTTAATACCGGGCATTAGTTGCAGTACTTTTATAATATCTCTTTCGCCTCCTATTACTGGTATATTGGCTATGCTTTTTATGGGTATATGTATAATGCCAATTTCGGTCGATTGTACTTTATCGTTTTCTTTTTTTGCCTGTACGTTTACTTGTTTTAGTTCGTTTTTTTTCTCTACTAAATTAATTTTTAAGTTGGTGGCGCTGGTTACATTAATGTTTACTTCCTGGCTTACATAACCAATGTATGATATGGTGATGGTTTTTATATCATCTGTTGCCTGTATCGCAAAGTAACCGTAGGCATTGGTGTAAGTTCCTTTTTTTAACGGTTTGGCTATTACTTTGGCTCCATTAACGGCTTCGCCTGTTTTGGAATCAACTACGTATCCATTCAGTGTTAATGTGCTTGATTTTACTGTTAATTGATTTGTTAGTAATAGGAGCAGGGTTATGTGTTTTATATAATGTTTCATTGTTTATAGTATGACTAACAATTATTGAATGACCCCTATGTAAATGACATAATTTTTTGCATAAAAAAGCCTGCAATTTTGTTGCAGGCTTTTCGTAAACTATATGAATAATGGGGTAGCGCTAAATTTAATTGTTAATGATTAGCTTTTGTGTTTGTATGCCTTCATCAGTAATAATCTGAATAAAATAAATACCTGTTACTAATGATACTGTTTCTAATGTAAACTCGTGGATTCCCTGTGTTAGTAGTGCATTGTCAAGTTGTTTAAAAACAAGGGCTCCGGTTATATCTGTTACCTGTATGCTTACTTTGTTGTTTTGTTTTAAGTTAAGTGATAGGTTGGTATATTCTTTTGCCGGATTAGGGTATATTTTAAAAGTTGTTTTTTTGTTTTCTATTTTATCAATTCCGGTGCTTTCATACACTAAACTTATATTGTCAATGTAAAGTGCTGCACCTGCTTGTGTGGTTTGTCCGTTACCTACTAAAATATTTATTGATGCACTATCTGGTATACCTGCATCATTGTAATCTATCGGAATTTCTAACAGGGTATAATTTGTTACAGTGTTTGAATCAAAATAAAATCCTGAACCCAGTGTAGTTTCATTTTTAGTAGTCGTCACTATGATACTAAATTCTTCTTTTACGGTGTTTAAAAACTTGTAATATAATTTTAATTTGGTTGGTTTACCTTCCAGTTTAAACTTATCGGTTGATTCTCCTGTTAGTAAATTCAAAGTCCCGGTAGTCATAAGCGCTATTTCTTTCTTTCCGGCTGTGTCAATGATGGTTCTTAATATAATGGCTGATGAGCCTGCTTGTGCATCGGTGGTTTTAACAACGGGTAAGTCGCCTTTGTTTCCACTAAATCTACTAAATAAATTACTGGTGTTCCACCCGGTTGGATTACTTACTGAAAATAATCCGAATGATTGTGTTTTCCATGTTTCAAAACTTGGATTTGGTAATTGTGCTTTTACTACGCTTAGTGTTAATGCTAGTATTCCTCCTAGAAATATTTTTGCTATCTGTTTCATGTTTATTTTTTATGTATTGGTATGACTATTTAAAATGGTGACACCCCTATTTCATAAAAAATAATTTGTTATTTTTCAGCAATAGTATAAATCATTTTATTCATTTGTTCTGAATGAGTAATGTTAACGGCTTACATTAAAAATGCCAATCACCTATTTGAATGATTGGCATAATATTCTTTTGTACTAATGGGGGTAGAATAAGGTAACCTAGTGTCGTTACCTTATTCTTTTATAAATTTTACTTGTTGGTAGTCTGCTGTAGGTGTTTCCATTTGGATCATGTAAACACCTTGTGTTAAGTTGGCGGTATTTATTTGGTTGTTTTCTAATATGCCTTCTTGTGCTACCTGACCTTGGTTGTCTATAATTTTGTAGCTTGCATTTTGCATATCGTTGTCGCTAACGGTAATGTTGTTTTTTGCGGGATTTGGATAAACTCCTAAACGTTTTTTTGTTATGTTGGCTATGCCGGTGTTTGCGTAACCAATGCTTACATCGTCAATGGTTAATATGCTTCCGGCATTGTTTTGTGTTGATGCAAAAATGAAAAGCTTAGCGCTATCAGGTGGGGCTACTGTGGATGGATAGTTTAACTCAACTAACAGCTTTTGATAGGTGTTTGCTTGTCCTCTCTTAGTATAAGCCTGCCCGTAATATTGTCCGTCTTTATACATGGCTAAATAAACCATAAATGAATCGTTGATAGCGGTCAGGTATTTGTAATACAATTGAAACGATTTTATTTTTCCTTGTAATGCAATTTTTTCTCCTTGGTCTTTACTGAAATCAAAACTAACGGAACTCCCTGTTGATAGTATAGCTGCTTGTTTACCGGCATCGTCTAAACTCGCTGTAATTTGTACCGCATAGGTACCTGTTCTGGCATCGGTCGACATGGTAACGGGCTGCTCAAAACCATTTCCTACCATGTCGGCATTGGTGCTAAACCAACCTGTTGGGTTGTATATTCTTTTATTGTTTACTATGGAAAGGGAGTCCCACGACTCGAAACCGGGATTAGGAACTTGGGCAAATGCAGCGGTACTTAAGCCACACAAAAGGGCTAATGTATAATATAATTTTTTCATAACTTTTGATAGTCAAATTTTAAGGTTTAAAGCGTTGCATTGTTGCTATGTAATATTTGATAATTACTTTAACTTCAATGCTATTTGTTTATAGTATGCAGTTTATAAGAGAAGCAATGGCTATGCTTATTTGCAGGTATGGCGATAACTGATTACGCAATACGGAAAGTGCTTTACCCATTTGGTTTTCTACTGTTTTAACTGATACATTCATGGTTTCTGCAATTTCTTTGTAGCTCATGTTTTCGAAACGGCTTAATTGAAATGTGAGCTTACATTTATCGGGTAACAATTCAATAGCTTGTTGTATTTGATGGTTCAATGATTTGGCTATTAAATTATCTTCGGTATTGTTTACGGCTAATTGTTCATCATTTTCCATTCCTTCGTCCATCCAATATTTTCTTTCGTTTAGTTTTAAGGTGTTAAAACAATGGTTTCGTACGGCCATGTATAAATAGGATTTAAATGAAAGTGTAATGGATAAATCGTTTCGTTTTTCCCATATCTTAACAAATACGTCTTGTACTGCATCTTCTGCCTGTGAGGCATCTTTAACAATGGTTTTTGCAAAACGTAGTAATGGTTTGTAATAGGTTTTAAACAGCAGCTCTAACGCTTGTTCATCGTTTTGTTGTAAGCGTTGCAGTATTGATTGGTCGGTATGTAATTGATGTGTTGCTGCTTCCATTACTCGCACCCCTTTCCGTTAAAATCAATAGTATTGCTGTTTTGTGTATAGCTTATCTGAAGTGTTTTACTTATAATGTTTAGTACTTCGCTTAAAGGGGCATTGTTAAACTGACCTGTGAAGTGGCAATTGTTAATTTTAGGATTGCTGATGGTAACTTTTATGGCATAGTATTTTTCAATGGCTTTTACTACTTCGTTAAATGGAGCATTGTTAAATACGAGCTCTTTGTTTTTCCAAGCCATGGCATTATTGTTAAATGCTTCATCTTTTTGTACTTGTCCCTGTTCATTTATAACCGCACTTTCATTGGCCGTAATAACTAACTGGTGATTGGTTTTGTTGGCTGTAAATGAAACTTTACCTGTTTTAACGCTTAGTGTTGTTTCGGTTAAACTATCGTATGCCACTAAGTTAAAGGAGGTGCCTAATACTTGTGTAACCGCATATTTGGTGGTAATAACAAATGGTTTATTCGGATTTTTTTGTACTTCGAAAAATGCTTCTCCGTGTAACTCTACATTCCTTGAGTTGCCTTTAAAATCGTTGTTGTAGCTAATGCTTGAGTTTTTATTTAACCATACAATGGAACCATCGGGTAGGGTAATTTCTTTGCTTTCGTTGGCAGCGGTTTGCAAAGTATTGAATGCGTTTGACTGCAGCCATTTGTTTAAAAATAAACCTGCTCCTGCAACCAGTATCAATATGGCTGCTATACGCAAAAATATGGTTTGGAAGGAAGCTTGTTTTTTTGTCTTTATTTTCTGGGCTACTTTTTGCCAGGCTTCGTCTACATTTATATTGTCGTTTGGTGTATTGGTGTTATTCCAAATAGACTCTATTTGCGCTGCAAACTTATTATTTGCATCACTTTCATTGCGCCAGTTGGTGAGGGCGATTATTTCATCAGTAGAGGCTTCTCCGGCAAGTACTTTTGTAATAAGTTCTGTTTTTTCTTGCTCATTCATAATAGGTACGACAATATTAAATTATTTTACCCCTACCTATGAAATAAAAAAAATTACTGCAACTGGAAGTAAAATGTTTTTGTCAGGTTATAGGAAGCTATTACGCCTACTTTATTGCTTAAATTACTATAGGCAAAATTGGGTTCTCCTATGGGCAAAACATTGTATAAGCTAGCCGAGGTTGTGGTGTTAAAATATTTTGCATAGGCTTCGTCACAAACCAATACCTTACATTCAATTCTTATTGGTTTTGATTCCTGAAAAATTTTGTGGGCCCCAAAATTACTGTTAAATGATTGTCCCTGGTTTAATTGAATAATAGAGGTGTAGCTCGGCATTAACATTTCTATTTGGGTTGAATCATCAAAGAAAAGGGTAGGCACTAAACGGATATATTGTTTTTTATCGGAAAGCAGCTGGCAATTGAAGTTAGCATGGTAAAAATAGTTATTCCTGAATGCACTGTCAAATTGCACTGTTAACTTTACATCGGCACCATCGGGTATGGTTGTTTGCCCTGTTACGGTTTCGTTTCCATCGCTTACTATTAGCCGGTATGTTTGCCCAACTTGCACACTTGCCCCATTTAACGAGGTATTGTAGGTCCCTGTGGGTTCATCAAAAGTTAAATGGTATTGGTTACTGCCTTCGTTTACAAAGGCGTTTGCATTGGTTACAATAACCGGTTCTACTGATGTTTGCTGATTATAAACGGGGGTAGTATAGGTTAATGATGCAGCAATGGTGGCATCGCTGGTACCTATAATTACGCCACCCACTAATTTTTTTTGGAATGGAATAGTTATATCTACATCTTCTTGTGAATCGCAGCTAATCAGTTGTAGCAATATGCCAATTATAAATAGGTACTTTAGCATGGTTTTAAAATTTTAAGGTCCAACTTAATGAAGGTAATATTGGGAATAAACTGGTTTGTTTTAATACTCTTTTACCGTTTCCGTTGCCATCGTCTATATATTCAATTCTATAGTAAAGCGGGTTACGCCTGTTGTAGGTATTGAATAAACTTAACTCTATATTACTAATAATGGTTTTGGCTATGGTATGGGTATATTGAAACGACACATCAAGGCGGTGGTAAGCTTTTAGCTGAACATTGTTTTTACTGTCGTAATAATAAACAGGGAATGCTCCCTGACCAGGTACTCCTGATATGGGAATAAACTCTGATACAGGTAGTGTAATAGGGCTTCCTGTTCCGTAAATCCAACTGGCAGCAAAGGAGAAATGTTTGTTGGTTTTATAAGTTATAAATATACCCAGGTCATTCAGCCTGTCGTATGAAGCAGCAAATTTTTCGCCCCTGTTAATGGTACTGAATTCCATTTCTGTTTTTGATATGGTATAGCTCAATTGGGCCGACAATTTTTTACCTTCTTTTTTAACCATGAATTCAACTCCGTATGCATTCGATTTGCCTTGTGTTAATAAATCGCTTACATTACTTACTTCAGGGCCATTTGCATTTAATGCTAATAACTGAAAGAGGGATGCTCCATCTTTCATGGCTGTTACATCGGTAATAATTTTATAGTAGCCTTCTATACCAAATGAAACAGAACTGTTTTTAATTGAATTTTTTAAAACGCCTGCGGTAATAATATGGCCGCGTTGTGGTTTAATATCGTTGTTGCTACCTACCCAGAGGTCGCTGGGTAAACCAAAACCACTGAGCAATGGTATTAAATGCATGTATTGATTCATGAGTGAATAACTGCCATTGATGTTCCAGTTTTTGGGTAATTGATAAATGGTATTGAAACGGGGTTCTGCTCTGAAATAACCGGTATTGGTTTTAAAATAGCTAAACCGCATTCCCGGAATAATGGTCCACTTATTGGTAATTTGTGTTTGTGATTCAACGTACATGCTTACATCGTCAGCAAAATAGGGGGTGCCATTTTTAACAGTTGTATGGTTGGTTAAATCGTCAATGGTTGTTGTTGGATTTAACTCATGCTCTGTATAACTGGTACCAAACTTAATATGGTGTTTAGGATTGGGTATATAATCAAAATCTATTTTTAGCCCTTTATCAATAACTGATGAACGTATGGTTGAAACAGTTTGTTCGCTATTAAATCCTATGGCACCCATATTAATTTTATTGTTATAATTACTATAGGTTAATGAGGTATTGGAAAACAATTTGGCATTGTATTGCCTCGTCCACCTGATACTGGCTGCATCGTTACCCCAGGTTATTCCTTCGCCAGTAGGGTTGTCGGAGGTGGTGGCAAAGTTGTCGTAGCCGGCATAACCACTTACAATTAACCTGTTTTTTTTGTTTAACTCCGTGGCTATTTTAGCATGTATATCGTAAAAATAATAATTTATTTCTCCGTTTACATCGTTCAGTACTTTTGATATTTGGTCAATATAAGAACGCCTTGCCGAAAACATAAATGATGATTTATTTTTAACAATAGGGCCTTCTAAAATTATTTTTGATGCTAGTATTCCCATGCTTGCTTCTGCACCAAATTTTTCCCTGTTGCCATCTTTTAAACTCATGTTTAACACGGACGATAAACGGCCTCCATATTTGGAAGAAAAACCCCCTTTAATTAACTCTGCACTGCGTAACTCACTTCCTGATACAAGTGAGGAAAGTCCTAAAAAATGATAGGCATTGTATATCACGGCATCGTCAATCAATATAAGGTTTTGATCAGGTCCACCTCCTCTTACATACATATAGCTGTTGCCTTCACTTCCTTTTTGTATGCCGGGCATTAGCATTAAATATTTTACCGGATCTTTCTCTCCTAAAATCATAGGTATATCGGCTACTTCTTTAAGCGGTATTTCTACTTTATTGAGTGTACGCTGGTAATTATTTTGTGCGCCTTTTATCAATACTTCACTCAGGTTGGATGAGGCATTGAGTAAAACGGTCAGCTGTATGTTTTCATCTAATACCAGTTTTTTTAACTGATTTTTAAATCCTAAATAGGAGAATGAAATTTCGTAGGTATCACCCGGTAATGTAATAGAGAAAAAACCGTAAGCATTGGTTGTAGTTACTGCTTTATTGGGTTTGGTATCTATCAATGCGCCAATTAAAAGCTCTCCTGTTCCTGCTTCTCTTATATAACCGCTTATGGTAAAAGTAGCATTGGGGTTAATAAATAAAGCAACATTGGTTCCGCTTATTTGATAAGCTATATTGGTATTGTAAAAAAGTTGGTTGAGCGTTTGTTCAATGGTTCCATTTTTTATTGTAATGCTTTTGATTTTGGTTAAATCTATTTTATCAATACTATAGGCAAAATGGTAATTGTATTTTTTTTCTATTTCATTAATAATATTGGCAATAGATTGTTTTTTTATTTTTAATGAAATGTTTGTGTTTTGAGCAAATAGGGAAGTATTGATACAAAAAAACAAAACCATGCTTACTATATAGCTAAAGCTATGTGTAAGCATGGTTTTATAAATTGGATATATGTTTTTACTTTTTACTTTAAGCTTTTGCATCTTTCAGCAAAACTAAGCATTGCTTAATAAATTAAAAGCATTTTATAGTTTAAGCATTTTTGTGACAAATTTATTGTTGTTGCTGTCAAGTGTTTCTAAAATATAACATCCTGAATCCAGGTGGCCCAAATCAATTTCGAAAGTTGGGTTGGTAGCAGGATTCACTGGTATTACATCTACCAATAAACCTTGTTGCGAGAATATTTTTATCTCCACTTTACCGCTTATTGTTTTGCTGAATGTTAGATTTACTTTGTTAACTGCCGGGTTAGGGAATATCTGGCAAGTATTTTCGTTACTTATTTCTAACTCGTGGTTAACTGCTTTAATGGACGATAATGTACTGGTACCATCATAATCAATTTGATTTAAACGATAGTAAATGGTTGTTGCATTTACTGCTGAAATATCGTCATCGTAGCTATAGTTAATTGTTTTATTGGTGCTTCCATTTCCTTTTACTTTTCCTATTACTTCAAAATTAATGGCATCAATACTTCTTTGTACTTCAAAGTAGTTATTGTTTATTTCTAATGAGGTAACCCAGTTAACCTGTGCTTTTTTGTTGTTTACTAACTGCGCATTAAATGAGCTGATTTTAACAGGAAGTGTAGCGCTATTTGATACTAAAATAAGAAATCTGTCTTTTCCAAACGATTTTGCATTGGCTGTTTGTATGGTAAATACATATTCAACAGCATTAGTTAGCGGCACTTTCAAGTTCAAAAATTTATCAACCAGATAAAAGTATTTACCAGTAGCAGGAATGTTTTGTACGATTAATTTATGTGTACCATTAACACCTGTTACATTTAATAAAATAGTATCGTTGGCAGTTATTTGTGGTCTTGCATCTAATGCATGATAAATGCTATCGCGACCATAGCTCGCTAAGTTAAAGTTAGGATTTGTAAACTTAACAATGTCATATCTGTCATGGTTTTTGGTAGTACCCGAAATAAATTTCATAACGAAATCATCATAGTTGATTGAGTCGTATTTTAAACGTATGCTGAATTCATCGGTGCTGCCACTACCTGTTTTAAACATAGCGGTAGGAACGCCTAATGCCTTAAACTGCTCTTTAAAAGTTAAAGCTGGCGAAGCAGCTGTTGCTTTAATAAAGAATGCTTGTCCTGATGCAATAATACCATTTGAAATAGTACCTGAGTTAGATGCTGCATTGTAGCTTTTAAATGAGTTAGAGTTAGGATCGAAAACATAAACAGTAGGGTCAACATTGGTATAGAAAGTACCACTGTTACCACCGCTATTACCTGCATCCCATAAAGCATTCCAATCGTATTCGCAAGCATAAGGATTACCTACCAAACACCAGCCGTCATCGGACAATGTACCTGAATTGGTAAATGTAACCGGCATAGCAATATCACCTGTATTAAGTGTTCCTACTACATCCATTGTTACAGCATTCTGGGTATTGTTACCACCATTTAAGCGTCCAATATTACTTCTGTCTCCTCTTATAAATACCCTGTAGCCTCTACCTATTGTTAATGGTGCATTGGTTAGTGAGGTTGTGTTGTTTTTTACTTCGGTATAACCTAAATCTAAATTACCTAATACTGTTTCGTTATAGGTAAATACTGAAGCCTGGTTACTCAATGTTGCATCAAAACCCCAGTTCAAACCTCCTCCAACTGTTGTACTTTGGTGTGCTGTTGGTAAGTTATTTCCTGTAAGGAATATGTCACCTCTCCAGTCTTCTAAAGTACCGTTGCTCACAGGTGATGATAAGAACCTGTATCTGCGTGCAGAAGCATTGATAAAACGTTGTACTATTACATTACCTGTTACAGCTCCTGTGCCTTGTACTTGTGCAATACGGGCAGTACTGTTTAGTGATGAAATCAATTTTAAGTTTCCGCCACTTGCTAATGTTCCGTTATTCATTGTTAACGTTCCTATTATTTCAAGCGGGTTGGCTAATGTAATAGTGCTTGATGTTCTGCTAATAACTAAGTTTAGCAATGAGCGTGTACTGGTTGATGATTGGCTGAAATTAATATTTGAGCCTAATGCTCCTGTACCTGCAATACTTAAAACCGATGATGATGAACCAACAAAAACAGGAGTTCCGGTTAGTGTTCCATTTAACGAAAGTTGATTTCCGTTAATGATAAATGTATTGGCTGTTATATTTAAAGCACCACCTACTACTACATTACCCGTTGCTGTTTTTGAACCTGAACCACTACAGGTTAAATTGGTAAAAGTAAAGGCCGGAATATTTTGTGCTGCTCCGTTAAAGTTAACAGTGTTTGCTGTTACCACATAATTACCGGTGCTGAAAGTAGCTGAAGGAGTAAATGTACCTGCAATAGCAATGGTACCTCCGTTTACTAATGTTACATTGGTTGTGGTTCTTGCTCCGCTAATGGTTAAGTTGTTATAGCTGAAAGCAGGTACGGTTTGTGCTGTTGTTCCATTAAAATTAATAGTGCTTCCTGTATTTACAATTGCACCCGAAGTAAAGGTAGCTGAAGTCGTAAATGTACCGGCAATGTTAATGATTCCGCTGCTGGCTAAAGTAACATTGTTGGTTGTTCTTGCCCCACTAATGGTTAAGTTATTATAGTTGAAAGTACCAACTGTTTGTGCAGCTGTACCATTGTAGTTAATAGTGCTTCCAGTATTTACAAAAGCACCGGAGGTAAAAGTAGCTGAAGGAGTAAAAGTACCTGCAATGTTTACCACACCAGATATTGTCACGTTATTGGTAGTTCTTGCTCCGCTAATGATTAAATTATTATAACTAAGCGCAGGAACTGTTTGAGTTCCGGTACCATCAAAATCAATAGTTGAGCCGGTGTTGGTATATGTACCTGAACCCACTGTAAATGTACCTGAAATGCCAATAGTACCTGTGTTTGCCAATACCCTGTTTCCACCAGTACCATTTAAATTGGTGTAATCACCTGCTACTATGTTTTGTGTACTTGCACTATTGTATACTACAGAGCATGTCCATGTTTCTCCGCTTGGAATAGGTGTAGTAGCTACACTTTGCGTGTTTAGTGTTCCTGTTCCGCTTGTACTGGCTACTCCGTTTAAAGTAAAGGTAACCATGTTTAAAGTAACACCACTGTTAATGGTTAATATTCCATTTACTGTAATATCAGCTGTAGCGGTTTTGGTACTTGTACCTGCACAGGTTAAATTGTTAAAAGTAAAGTTAGGTATATTTTGTGCAGCACCTGTTAAGCTGATATTGCTATTGGTAGTAATAAATGCACCTGAAGTAAAAGTAGCCGTATTGTTTAAATTACCTGCAATGGCAATAGTTCCGGTAGGAGATAGTGTTACATTATTAGTTGTTCTTGCACCACTAATTGTTAGTACGTTATAGTTAAATGCATTTACGGTTTGTGCACCAGTTCCATTAAAATTAAAAGTATTACCGGTAACAACAATAGTACCTGAAGTAAAAGTAGCCGAGCTTGTAAATGTACCTGCTACGCCAATAGT
>JAZKBU010000005.1:186824-281172 GCA_040388375.1 Bacteroidota bacterium
TAGTACCTGAAGTAAAAGTAGCCGAGCTTGTAAATGTACCTGCTACGCCAATAGTTCCACCATTTACTAAGGTAACATTGTTAGTGGTTCTGGCTCCACTTACTATTAAGTTGTTATAGTTAAAAGCATTGATAGTTTGTGCTCCGGTACCATCAAAATCAATAGTTGAGCCGGTGTTGGTATATGTACCTGCACCCACTGTAAATGTGCCTGAAATGGCAATGGTACCTGTATTGGCTAATACCCTGTTTCCACCTGTACCATTTAAATTGGTGTAATCACCTGCAACTATGTTTTGAGCACTTGCACTATTGTATACTACAGAACATGTCCATGTTTCTCCGCTTGGAATAGGTGTAGTAGCTACACTTTGAGTATTCAGTGTTCCTGTTCCACTGGTGCTGGCTATTCCGTTTAAAGTAAAAGTAACCATGTTTAAAGTAACGCCACTGTTAATAGTTAATATTCCATTTACCGTAATATCGGCAGTAGCAGTTTTGGTACTTGTACCTGCACAGGTTAAATTGTTAAAAGTAAAATTAGGAATATTTTGTGCAGCACCATTTAAATTAATATTGCTATTAGTGGTAATGAAAGAACCTGAAGTAAAAGTAGCCGTATTGTTTAAATTACCTGCAATGGCAATAGTACCGGTAGGAGATAGTGTTACATTGTTTGTAGTTCTTGCACCACTAATAGTTAGTACGTTATAGTTAAATGCATTTACGGTTTGTGCACCAGTTCCATTAAACTCAAAAGTATTACCGGTAGTAACAATAGTACCTGAAGTAAAAGTAGCCGAGCTTGTAAATGTACCTGCTACGCCAATAGTACCGCCATTTACTAACGTAACGCTGGTAGTAGTTCTTGCACCACTCACCACTAAGTTATTGTAATTAAATGCAGGAACTGTTTGTGCTGTGGTACCATTAAACTCAATGGTAGAGCCTGTATTTACAATAGTACCTGAAGTAAAAGTAGCCGAAACTGTAAATGCACCTGCAATGGCAATTGTTCCGCTGTTGGCTAAAGTAACATCATTGGTAGTTCTTGCCCCGCTTATGGTTAAGTTATTATAGTTAAAAGCTCTAACCGTTTGTGTTGTTATACCATTGTAGTTAATAGTGTTAGCAGTATTAACAAAAGTTCCCGAAGTAAATGAAGCTGTGTTGCTAAAAGTACCGGCAATTCCTATAGTGCCACCGTTTACTAAAGTAACATTGCTAGTAGTTCTGGCACCGCTAATGGTTAAGTTATTATAATTGAAAGCAGGAACTGTTTGTGCTATAGTACCATTAAAATCAACAGTAGAACTAGTGTTGGTGTAAGTACCTGCACCTATTGTAAATATACCTGCAATACCAATAGTACCAGTTGGAGATAATGTCCTGTTTCCACCTGTACCGGTTAAGTTAGTATAATTACCATCTACTATATTTTGTGCGCTTGCACTGTTATAAGCTACAGCACATGTCCAGGTTTTGCCACTTGGAATTGGTGTAGCAGCTACACTTTGAGTATTCAGTGTTCCTGTTCCGCTGGTGCTGGCTACTCCGTTTAACGTAAAGGTAACCATGTTTAAAGTAACCCCACTATTAATGGTTAATACTCCATTTACAGTAATATCAGCTGTAGCAGTTTTTGTGTTACTACCAGCACAGGTTAAATTGTTAAAGGTAAAATTAGGAATATTTTGAGCTGCCCCATTTAAGTTAATATTACTGTTGGTCGTAATAAAAGCACCCGAAGTAAAAGTAGCCGTATTGTTTAAATTACCTGCAATAGCAATAGTACCGGTAGGAGATAGTGTAACATTATTTGTAGTTCTTGCACCACTAATGGTTAGTACGTTATAATCAAAAGCATTAACAGTTTGAGCGCCTGTTCCGTTAAAATTAAAGGTATTGCCACTGGTAATAATAATACCTGAAGTGAATGTAGCAGAATTAGTAAACGTACCAGCTACTCCAATAGTACCGCCATTTACGAGTGTAATATTGTTGCTGGCTCTGGCTCCGCTAATGGTTAGGTTATCGTAGTTAAATGCAATAATAGTTTGTGCATTAGCGCTGTTGTAATTAACAGTACTACCTGCAGTAATAAATGCACCCGTAGTAAAAGAAGCAGAATTGGTAAAAGTACCAGCAATGTTTATGTTACCTGATAACGTAACATTATTAGTAGTTCTTGTTCTTGTAATGCTTATGTTATCATAATCAAAAGCAATAACAGTTTGCGCTCCCGTGCCATTGTAAGCAACACTACTTCCTGTTGTAATAAAAGTACCCGTTGTAAAAGAAGCTGAGTTTGTAAAAGTATTACCAATACCAATAATACCACTACTGGCTAAGGTTACATTATTAGCACCTCTTGCACCACCAATAGTTAAGTTATTATAATTAATGGCAACAATGGTTTGTGCCGCAGTACTGATATATTCAAAAGTATTACCGGTACTAATAAAGGTACCCGAAGTAAAACTGGCCGAATTAATAAAATTACCGATAACAGTTATTGTACCTCCATTGGCTAAAGTAACACTGGTAGCAGCCCTTGTGCCACTCACCGTTAAATTATTATAGGTTAAAGGAATAACAGTTTGTACAGAGTTTCCATTGTAATTAATGGTAGTACCCGTTGTAATTAAGCTGCCCGAAGTATAAGTAGCTGAATGAGTAAAAACACCTGAAATGCCTATTGTTCCACTGTTAGATAAAGTTACATCATTGGTAGTTCTTGCACCACTAATAGTTAAGTTAGTATAATTTAAAGCGGGTATGGTTTGTGCACCAGTACTGTTAAAATTAAAAGTACTACCGGTAATTAAAATAGCACCGGTTGTAAACGTAGCTGAAGTAGTAAAAGTACCTACTATATTCACTACTCCGCTAATAGTAACATTATTGCTGGTTCTTGTACCACTGATAATTATATTGTTATAATTGGCAGTAGGTACTGTTTGTGCACCGGTACCATTAAAATCAACAGTAGAACCGGTGTTGGTATAAGTACCTGCACCCACTGTAAAGGTACCTGCAATACCAATAGTACCCGTAGGAGATAATGTCCTGTTTCCTCCAGTACCATTTATATTAGTGTAATTACCTTCTACTATATTTTGTGCGCTTGCACTATTGTATTGTACCGTAAATGTCCAATTTTCTGCTGTAGGAATAGGAGTAGCACTTACATTTTGAGTATTCATTGTTCCTGTTCCGCTGGTGCTGGCTACTCCGTTTAAAGTAAAGGTAACCATGTTTAAAATAACTCCACTGTTAATGGTTAATATTCCATTTACGGTAATATCAGCAGTAGCCGTTTTAGTACCGGTACCTGCACAGGTTAAATTGTTAAAAGTAAAGTTAGGAATATTTTGAGCCGCTCCATTTAAGTTAATATTACTATTGGTAGTAATAAAAGCACCCGAAGTAAAAGTTGCCGTATTGTTTAAATTACCTGCAATGGCAATAGTACCGGTAGGAGATAGTGTAACATTACTAGTAGTTCTTGCACCACTAATGGTTAGTATATTATAATTAAAAGCATTAACCGTTTGTGCTCCGGTTCCGTTAAAATTAAAAGTATTACCTGTGGTAACAATAGTACCGGAAGTAAAAGTAGCAGAATTAGTAAAAGTTCCTGCAACACCAATAGTACCATTTGCCAAAGTAATATTATTCGTAGTTCTGGCACCGGTAATGGTTAAATCATTATAGTTAAAAGCAATAATAGTTTGTGCATTAGAACTATTGTAATTGATGGTGTTCCCTGTTGTAATATATGCACCTGTTGTAAAAGTGGCTGAGCTTACAAAAGCACCTCCGATAGTAATAGCATTACCAAGCGTTACACTGTTAGTCGTTCTGGCACCACTAATAGTTAAATTATTATAATCAAACGCAATAACAGTTTGTGCACCTGTACCATTGTAAGCAATAGTACTACCTGTATTAATAAAATCACCTGAAGAAAAAGTAGCCGATAAGGTAAGTGTACCTGACACACCAATGGTACCACTGCCGGCTAACGTTACATTATTAGTACCTCTTGCTCCACTAATAGTTAAGTTGCCATAATTAATAGCAACAATGGTTTGTGCTGTGGTACTGTTATATTCAAAAGTATTATTTGTACCAATAAAATTACCCGAAGTAAAAGTAGCCGAATTAGTAAAATTTCCGGTAACAATTATAGTACCTCCATTAACTAATGTTACGCTGGTAGTAGTTCTTGTACCGCTCACCGTTAAATCATTATAAGTTAAAGCGGCAATGGTTTGTGCGGTATTTCCGTTGTAATTAATATTAGTTCCTATTGTAATTAAGCTACCCGAAGTATAAGTAGCTGAATGGGTGAAAACACCTGAAATACCTATCGTTCCACTGTTAGATAACGTTACATCATTGGTTGTTCTTGCACCACTGATAGTTAAGTTAACATAGTTTAAAGCAAGTACAGTTTGACTACCGGTACCATTATAATTAATAGTACTACCGGTGAAAACAAGAGCTCCTGAAGTAAACGTAGCAGAAGGAGTAAAAGTACCTGCAATATTTACTACCCCGGTAAAGGTAACATTGTTGCTGGTTCTTACTCCGCTAACAGTAAGATTATTATAGTTGAAAGCAATAACCGTTTGTGCTCCTGTACCGTTGTAATTAATGGTGCTCCCTGCGGTTATATAAGCACCGGTGGTAAAAGTAGCTGAACTGGCAAAAGTTCCTGAAATATTTATATTACCGCCAACGGTTACACTATTGACGGTTCTAGCACCACTAATAGTTAAATTGGTATAATCAATTGGCATAATAGTTTGCGCGGTGGTACCATTATAGTTAATGGTAGTACCTGTAATTACTAAACCACCCGATGTAAAAGAAGCTGCATTGGTAAATGCACCGGCAATACCAATGGTTCCATTATTATCCAATGTCACGTTATTAGCACCTCTTGCACCACTAATGGTTAAATTGTTGTAATTAATAGCAGCAACAGTTTGTGCAGCGCTACTATTGTATTCAAATGTATTACCCGTGGCAACATACCTACCTGAAGTAAAAGTGGCTGTACTTGTAAAAGTACCCAGTATAGTTATAGTTCCACCGTTTACTAAAGTTATATTCGTTGTTGTTCTTGCTCCACTAATAGTTAAATTATTGTATGTTATCCCAACAATAGTTTGTGCTGTAGTGCCATTGTATTCAATAGTAGTACCAGAGGTTATTAAACTCCCTGTAGTATATGTGGCCGAGTTGGTAAAAGTGGCGGCAATGGTTATAGTTCCTGTATTGGCAATAGTTACATTATTGGTTGTTCTTGCTCCGCTAATGGTTAAACTGTTATAATTAAAAGGAATTACCGTTTGTGCTCCAGTTCCATTGTAATTAAAAGTTCCTGTTACAATATAAGCACCACTGGTAAAGGTAGCAGTGTTTGTGAAGGTATTAGATACATTGGTATTACCCATTGTAATAGAGTTAGTTGTTCTTGCGCCACTAATATTTAAGTTATAATATGAAGAAGCCCTGATGGTTTGTGCACCAGTACCGCTATAATTAACAGTTGTTCCAGTGTTATTTACTGTAAAGGTTCCTGTTGCAGAGCCTGTTACGCCTGCGCCAGTTATGTTTATAGTACCCGCACCAGTAACGACAAAAGAGTTTTCGTTACTAGCCCCGGCAAAAACAAGATTTTCAATATTCACAGTACCCGTGCTTACGGTAACAAAGTTATCTTCATTTCCAGAAGTAGTATTTGCAAACATTATGCTTCCGCAAGTTAATGTACCAGCCCCAACCGCAACAGTCTGATCATTATTGTTACCAAATGGATCTACAAAGGTTATTGCACCTGTTACTGTTAGTGAATTACTACCAGAAATGGTAATAGTACACGAAGCATCAGAAGTATTACCAAAGATAAAGGAGCTGCAAACAGCCGCAACATCCACGGTAACGCTTCTTCCACTTGGTAATGTTACATCGTCACCTATACCAGGTACACCTGTTGGAAGCCAGTTGGCTCCGTTGTTCCAGTTACCAGTTGTCACATTAAATGTTTTGCTCACAGCAAATACATGTATGCTTGACAATAACAAAATGGAAAAGAATAAAAATTTTACGAGGGGGTTTAATAGGTTCTTTTGTTTATTAAAATTTATGTACATTTATAATGAGGCTTAATTTTGTTCTTATATACGAATTAACTATACATTACAGATTTTATCAATTGGTAAATATTATCTTTTGTTTAAATAATAGCATGTGTTCGCTAGGTTGCAATATAATTATTCAAGTGGTTATAGGTGCCTAGCTGTAATAGTTTTGCCCCAATTAGACAACTGAGTGTACTAAATTTGTAACTCAGACGATATAATCGTCAACTAGCATAATTTAAGGATGTTAACATAAGTTTAAAATACCCAAGTTATCAACATAAAAAGTAATTTTTTGAAGTTGAAAAGGTGTTAATAAACGACATGATGATAGCAGAAATTGGCAAAATATTAATGCCTGTATTTTTAACTAAAGGCAGTATTTTTTTCAATTATAAACTGTATAAAAACAAAAAAAATCCCAAGCTTTAAACTTGGGATTTTTTGTAATCTGTAAAATACTTAATTTTATAAATCAAGAACCATTTTATGAGGGTCATTACCTTCGGTAAGTAACAAAACAGGATTCTCTAAACATTGTTTTACTTTTACTAAAAAGCCAACAGATTCTCTTCCATCAATAATTCTGTGGTCATAACTCAATGCTAAATACATCATGGGGCGGGCTACTATTTGCCCATCCTTAACAACAGGACGTTCAATTATATTATGCATGCCCAATATAGCCGATTGAGGAGCATTGATAATAGGAGTACTCATCATACTGCCAAAAACACCACCATTCGTTATGGTAAATGTTCCACCGCTCATTTCTTCTAAACTTAATTTGTTATCCCTAGCTTTACCTGCCAAACGAGCTACTTCAGCTTCTATTTCAGCTAGGCTCAAGCTTTCCGCATTTCTAATTACCGGAACTACCAATCCTTTTGGAGCCGAAACAGCTATAGAAACATCGCAGTAGTCATGGTAAATAATTTCTTCACCATTAATGTAAGCATTAACTGCCGGGTATTGTTTTAAAGCTACGGTTACAGCTTTGGTAAAAAAGCTCATAAAGCCAAGGTTTACACCATGCTTTTCTTTAAACTGAGTTTTAAACTGGTTACGTAAATCCATAATTGGTTTCATGTCAACTTCGTTAAAAGTAGTTAACATAGCTGTTTCATTTTTAACAGCAACCAATCTTTTTGAAACAGTTTTACGCAATGAGGTCATTTTTTCAGTACGCTCATTTCTTCCTTTTGTTTCATTGGTAGTTATTTTCAACTGTGCTTGCACAGCATCATTTTTTGTTATACGTCCGTCTTTTCCGCTGCCTTTTACATCCTTTGCATCAATTCCTTTTTCAGCTAATATTTTAGTTGCTGCCGGTGAGGGAAAAGGTTTAGCATTATCGTTAGTAGTATTAGCAGTAGCAACAGGTGCAGTAGTTTCTTTGGCAACAGGAGCCTCCACTTTTTTTGCTTCAGGTTTTGCACCCTCAGGTTTAGCAGCACTATCATCTATTAAACAAATTACATCACCTACTTTTATAGTATCACCTTCGTTGGCTTTAGTAGTAAGTATGCCTGCTTTTTCAGCATTCAATTCAAAAGTAGCTTTGTCACTTTCAAGTTCACAAAGCAATTCATCCATTTCTACATAATCACCTGTTTTTTTATTCCAGCGTGCAACAGTTACTTCGCTAATAGATTCGCCTACGGTAGGTACTTTTATTTCGAGCATGATTGTAATTGATTGTTATAAAATTTAGCGCAAATTAATCATTTGGAAGTTTATAAAACAAAAACAGCTGGTAATTTTAATTAGCTTATTGTTTTTTATACCATTACGATTGCTCAATACATTATAATATGTGGGATAAACTATAAAATAAAAGCCCGGTTGGTACATATACTAACCGGACTTTTATGGATTTATTGAATAAATGAATAACTTATTCCTTAATCATTTTTTGAATATAAGTAGTGTGCTCGTTTGATACTTTCAATAAATAAATGCCTTTATTTAAAGTACTTGTGTTTACTTGTATCTGGTTTAAAGTATTGTTTTCAAACGATTGATTTAAATAAACCTTACCCGTTATATCCATTATACTTACTTCTATATTATTATTCAAAATAGAATTAGGCAATACAATAGAAATGTTTTCGTTAAAAGGATTAGGGAAAGTAAGTAATGGCGCAGCCGATACATTTTTTACACCCAACATATTTCCTAACGTAAAGTTAGCTGTAAAAACAGAATCTGAGCTCTTGCTAAATAAACCAGATGCAGCATTTACTTTCCAAATGAACGATTTGGTTTGACCTTTTTGAACACCCAATGAAACCAATAAAGCCCTAATTTGGCCATAGGTTAAAGTTAAAGAAGTATCAGCTCCGGCTGTAGTAGAAGGAATACTTAATATAGGATTGGTAAAATTGCCGCCCGTAGAATCCAATACCCAAGTATAAGTAGCTGTGGCAAGTAAAGGACTATTGATTGATTTGGTCCATGAGATAAATACCGTTTGATTAGTGTCTCCCTGAATAGGAATAGTAGTATTGTTTGCAGGCGATAGTAATTTAAAGTTACTCAAAGCAGTGAATGTAATAATATCACTCGTACCCCGTGGTAAAATTTGATACCCAGTAAAGGCATAAGGTGAATTTAAGTTTGATTGTTGAGTGCCCAAACCAATAACATGGAAGAAATTAGTAGTAGGCTTCAGTGCCCCAACTAAATTACTCGTTGCATAAATTCTTATGTTTGTGGTATCGCCTGCCAAGGTAATTATTGGGTAAGTTGAATTGGCTCTCCAAATAGTGTCGGTTTGTGTTGTTAAAAATTTAACACGGTTTAACCTAACCAAATTATTTTCTGTATTTTCATCCAATTTGCTTTCTAAAACAGGATTGTTAATTGATTTACCTGAAGCCAATAATTTTAAAGTATCTAAAGTATTAATAATAAGTAAGCCCCTGTTAGATGATACCATACCTTGTACCAAAATACTATCACCTTCACTTGGTGTGTAACCAAAATTGTTTGCTGTATTTGATACCGTTATGCCCCCAGTATTGTCGCGTAAAACAAACTGTAAACCATTCGTACGTTGATTTACGCCATAAACAATGCCACTCAACTCTACTAAGGTATTCAATGAGTCAGGAACACCAGTAATTGAATTGATAGCGTTGATTTTTGATATAGTATAGTGTGGGGGAGGTGGAGAGGAGGTACCTGATCCAGTTGCACTTAAGATAGAATAAGAAGAATCTATGTCGCGTACTACATAAATTAATACGTGGTAATTATTGCTATGACTTATGCTTGTAATATTTACAAAATTAGTATCGCCTTTGTATACACATTTAGCATTGGTATCATTTTGATAACGGGTGCTAAATGTAAAAGCAAAATTAGAAAAGGCGTTATAGTAAGTTACTGTTTTAGTCGGAATTCCCGCTGTAATACCAGCATTTGCTTTAACAAAAACCAAAGTAGTATAAGTAGCGTTGGTATAGCTGCTTGGTTTAGTCCATTCAATTTTAGCACTGGTGGTTGTTAGACCCGTAACTGTTACACCAATAATATTTTCAGGTGGCACAGCTTTGGTAATTCCAGTTACATTACTTGGGTTAGAGTATAAAGAGTCGCTGTTGTTTACTACATATATTACAGCATAATAAGTAGATGAAGGAACTAAATTTACCGGGGTTATTACGTTTGAATCACCATTGTAAACACAGAAAGCACCCGGATCAATTTGATAAGGAGTACCTGCACCAAAAGTTGAATCAGGGCTATAATACAATGGGTCCCTGCTAGGGCTTCCCGAGTTAATGGCAGAACCTTTTTTCAAAAATACCAGTGTTGAATAATTGGCATTGTTATAAGTACTGTCCTTGGTCCATGATAAACGGCAGGTGTATGGAGTAAACGAAAGGAAAGTAACTGATTTAACATTAGCAGGACCTGCGCTAGCCGTAATACCTTGCGCATTAATTACAGGCGAGTAGTTTGAGTCAACATTATTGATAGCATAAGCTACTAAATAATAGTTTGTTCCTGCAGTTAATCCTGCAATTCTTAAAGTAGTACTATCGCCTTTATAAATACAATAAGCGCCTGAGTCAAGTGATAATGGAGAACCATTTCCAAAGTTGCTATCAGCAGTAATTAAAGTTGGATTTGTTGTTGGTATACCTGCGGTTATTGCGGAGGCTGCTTTTACGTATACAACCATGGTGTGGTTAGTATTTGAGTAACCTGTTGGTTTTGCCCAGGTAATGGTAGCTGTTTCTCGTCCGTTATTACCAAAAGTTAGTGCTGTTATTGCCCTTGGAGCAGTGCTTTGAGTCGTAAAACTTCCTAATGTAACTGTAGCATAAGCACTATCTAAATTACGTACAACAAATATTGCTACTTGGTACAATGTGTTTTGAGTTAAACCAGATGTAGCCACATTATTTGTATCACCTTTGTAAATACATCTGGCAGCAGCATCATTCTGATAAAAAGAACTAGCCAATGAAAAATTAGCATTAGCCGTATAATAATCGGCAGATAAATTAGGACTGCCCACAGTAATAGCAGTAACAGGTTTAACAAAAACCAAAGTAGTCATAGTACTATCTACATAATTACTATTTTTAGACCAAGTAATATTAGTTGTTGTAGTGGTAATTGAGTTAAATGCAGTGGTAAATACGGATGGTGGATTATTGCTAGCACTAGCATTTAAATCAGCCCATGTATTAGCCGTTCTAATACCATCCATGTTTAAACGAGGTGCAGAAGCGGCTGTGCCTTGACGTAATGCCAAACGGCCTAAAGCCGCAGCATCAGCTGTTGCACCACCAATGGTAGCTACTGTAGCAGTAGTTGGCTCAGTTGAAGGAAAGGCACTTGGTATATTATAAACCAGAATACTATCATTGGCAGTTCCTGTTGTAAATTGGTATTTTACTACCAATAACGAAGTAGTGTTAGTTGCAAAACTATCAGTACTGTAAACCGCCAGATCAGTAGATTTAGAAATACCTATACGGTAATATCCGGTACCTGCTGCTTTTATAAACAAACGACCCGTAAACAGGGAAGTAGAGTTTTGTGGTAAATAAGCAAAAAAGTAATCGCCAGCATTAGTTGCTTTACTTACGTTCAGCATAAAAGAAGTATACAAACTGCCTGAATTAGTATTGGCAAATAAATCCCTGTATACATCTTGTCCGGTAGTGTCAATTTTAGCTCCATTACCTATGGCAGATAAGTTGTAGCCAGAAAACGATAAACCAGCATTTGTTACAGAAACAGGTAATACCGTGGATGTTAAAATTTGTACCCAATTGTTAGTAGTAAGAGGGCTTGTAGCGGTGTAGTCAAAGTTTTCAGTAATAAGTTGTTGTGCTTGTACTGAATAGTTAAACCCCCATACTAAAAATAGCAAAAAAGTAAATTTTATTTTCATAGAATTATTTAATAAGTTTTTCAATGATACATTTTTTTGTAGTTAAAAAAGAGAGAGATTTAATAAGGATAGAAATTTGACAATCAATGTTTAGTGTTAAAAATTGTTAATCAATATTACATACTTACTATTTAATAGCAATTGTTTTGTTTAAGAGAGAAATAGCGTTTTATAGCTTATATTATTAACCCTTCATTTGGACTTATTCTAAATAAAAATCCCTGATTAAGCAATGTTAATCAGGGATTTTTAAATCATCGAAATCAGTAATTATTCCTTGATAATTTTTTTAGTATACACCTCATTTTGATTGGTAAGCTTTACTAAATAAATACCTCTGTTTAAAAAGCTGGTATTTATTTCAACACCGTTAACAGAAGCTGCTGCATTTATTTCCTGACTAACATACACTTTACCATTTATATCTAATATTTCAATAAACTGAGTGGTGTTTGCATTGGTAACAATATTTAATTTATCGTTTACCGGGTTTGGACTTAATTCCACTACTAATTTAGTTTCATTGTTAATTTGAATAGTTTTTGAGTAGTCAAACTGACCGTCAAAATCAATTTGTTTGAGCCTGTAGAAAATAGTTGAGGGTTTGCTTGTATTATTCAATGCATCAATAAAAGTATAATTGCAGGTAGTTGAAATATTTCCGTTTCCTTTTACTTTACCAATCATTTCAAAGTTTGTTCCGTCAAAACTTCTTTCAATTTCAAATTCTTTGTTATTGGTTTCCGAAGCAGTAATCCAGTTTAGAACAGAGCTGTTATTAATAGATACACCAGTAAATGAAATATATTTAACAGGCAACGGATTTTGCGAAGCAGCCGAACCAATATAAAACGTATTATTAATAGTTGTTGTGGTTAAATTAGTTCTACTTGCCTGAGGTAATAAAACCGTTCCACCTCCGTCAACAGCAGTTCCTGGCGCAATGGCACTTGCCAAAGTTAAACGTATATTAGCCGGTGTTGTAATTTGCCCAATAGTAGCAGAACCTTGCACTTTAACGGCAAAGTCAGTAGCTGAAATACCATTTCCCGTAGCAATAGTCCAGCTGTAATTTTTACGAACGTTCACTGTAACATTATTGGTAGCGTTATCGCTAAAAGGGCTTGCAAATAAAGTAAAACCGGCTGCATCAGTATGTGATACAGTTAAAGTACCAGCCGATGAGGGGTTACTTGTTATCCATGCATAACGTTTTGATGTTGGTGTACCGAAAGGGAATAAACAAGAATCTAAATTATTAGTAGAGGTATTGCCCGATGGAAACCAACGTGTTAAATTTCCGGTTCCAAAAAGGTAACCAAGGTTGGCAGTAATAAGTCCATTATTGGTTCCACTATTACCAATGGTTAAATTATATCCGTTTAAATTAAGCGCTCCGCTATCAAGAGCCAATCTTGCACCTCCAAAGTTTACAGCCCTGTCTAGGCGTAAACCAAAAGCATTATTGCTTAAAGTAAAGTTTATATTGGCAGTACCGGAATTATTAATACCCAAAATACCTGCTCCGCTTATGGTTTGTAATTTTGTACCATTAAAAATATAATTAGGTGTTCCACTCGCTGCATTCATATAACAAATACCGGGTGAGTTAACAATAATGCTTCCTTTAATATTGAGTGTACCCGTTAGTCCCAAAGTAAATTGTCCTGAATCTACCTGTAAATTTTCGAAAGTAGCTGTTCCACCTGTTGCGCTATATGATGATGTTGAACGGTAGATAAAATTAGCATAAGTTCTTCCAGAAAAAGCAGGACCACCAGTTGTTGAAGAAAATATAAAATTACTACCAGAAGAGAAAGTTACTTTAGATGCTGGTTGACCCAACCCAAATGGATTAGCTCCTGCATATTGCTGAAATACAGAGCCAGAATCAAAAACAACAATATTGGGAACACCAATCAAGCCAAAAACATTACCGGTATAGTAGTTGCTATTCATTTGTACCTTTCCTTGATTTCTTACTCTAATGGCATTGGCATCTGTGGCAAACAATTTACATTTATCCGAAAAGGTAATGGTACCCATTATTTCGGCATAAGCACCAGTATCAATAATCATGGTTACAGAAATTCCTGTGCAGTACATGTTTAAAGTGGCCCCACTGGCAATTTCTAGTGCAGGTAGTGTAGTAGATACGTGTTTGAAAACTAATTTTGGAAAAGCCCCAAAACTAGTTGAAGCTGCTATAGTACTAGAACTACCTGTTGTTAAAGTAGTATTACTAGCTATGGCCGAAATCTCACCTATAAAATTGTTGGTTCCAGTATATAGTTGGTCGTACAAACGAAATTGACTTAAAAAAGTAGTACCTGTGCCAGTTACGGTTACCCCACTTCTACCAATAGTACCTGTTCCAACATCTGCTACTGCTGTTGAAAAATTTACATTGACACCGTTAATTAGGCGTAAACGACCAATGGTTTGTGTACTCACATTGGTAACAGTTGGGTTGGCTTGTGTACTACCGTTAAAAACAAGTACATCATTGGCTGCTGGGCTCGTTCGTGTGGGTGTCCAGCTGGCTGCAGCGGTAAAATCGCCTGTTGCAACATTCCATGTGTAAGTTGTTTGCGCCATTAACTGGTTGTATCCAACACAGATTAATAAACAAATAAAACTTTTCGCAAAAAGTGTAAATATTTTTTTCATAGTCCTTTATTAAAGTGTCGCAATTTATAGCTTACAATTCAAAAGTTTATAAAAAAAATAGCCCTGATTTTGGCTTTTACATAACAAGAAAAATAACATTTTAATGTCATAAATGTGATGAAAATACAAAAGCCCGTTCTACTTATATAGAACAGGCTTTTATATTTTAAATCGGATTAAAATTTAATTTTTAACAATACGTTTGCTAATAGTTTGTTCACCATTATTTATTCTAATAAAATAAATTCCATTATTCATATTATCCAGTTTAAAGCTATAAGTTAAACTATTTGGATTGCTAGAGAAACAAACTTTACCCGTCATGTCTATTACTTCAACAGCATAAATATTTTGATTGCTTGTTACCTTAATTTCATTGCTGAAAGGATTGGGACCAACTACCACATCCAATTGATTATTATTTGATACTTTTACAACATTGGTATAAGTAAATTGACCATCAAAATCAATTTGTTTTAAGCGATAGTAAGTAGCGCTAGTCATAGGAGTGTAGTCAATAAACTGATAATTGCTTAAAGCATTGGTTGTTCCATTGCCTTTTACAAAGCCTATTTTTTCAAACGATTTGTTATCAGAACTTTTTTCCAATTCAAAACCGTAATTATTTAGTTCAGTAGCTGTAGACCAGTTTAAAACTACATTGTTAATAGTTGCGCTGGCATTGAACGATATTAGTTTTACCGGAAGTGTAGTTGTTCCGGGAGTAAAAGCAATACCTCTAAAAATAGTGTTAGTAGCAGCAGTTGCCAATGTAACAGCGGTTACGTTAGAAGCAGTATCGTTAATTCTTATAGCTCTGTTTAATGCCGCTTCAGCAGTAGTTGCTATAATTGTTGGTGGGGTAGTAGTCCAGTCAACAGCCAATCCGCGAGCACCAACAGTACTACCGGTTCCGGTTGTTAATGTATAGGCTAAAGTCCAGGTGCTTCCACTTCTGGTCCATTTTTGAATACCACCACCATTGGCAATACTTCTGTCATCAGCTACATAACAAATGCTTGAATCATACTTCATAGAGAAAGCATACGGAGAACAAGATCCTGTTCCGCCAACAAGTGTTATATAAGGAGTAGATACATTACCTGAATTGGTAGGAGCTCCGGTACCTAATTTCCAAATACCAATAGTTCCAGAAGCAGTTGCATAATACAATTGAGTTCCGGCATTGCTTATAAAGCGCGTATTAGTACTTGAAGTTGTTACAATCGTGTCAATATTTGAAGATGTATTACCAAAAACAATTCCGGTGTTTCCACCTCCACCCCAATAGTTTGTTCCATTGGTAAAAACGTGGCGCGGGTTATTACCTGATAAAGTGGTACTGGTGAAAGTAGGAATAGTAGCTACTCCGGCACTATTAACAGATACAACAGCACGGTTAACGGCTGCTGAAGTTGTTGCACTAACTGATGATGTATAAGGCGCAGCTGTTTTATAGGCAAATAATACCAATGACGATTTATTACCTGCTAAAGTTAGCATTCCTTCCGATGTTGCAGAACCACTCAGGCAAACAGCATTGCTTCCCGTTCTGGGTAAAATATTGGTGTTTACATAAGCACCGGTTAAGGTAAATTGATCAATAGCAACATTATTCCCTGTGTTGGCAAGTGTTGCTAAACTATCTCCAACTCTTAGTACAGCTATGTTTCCGGCAGTAAACTGCGCTTTAGCAGCTAATAATGACAATGAACTTATTAATAGTAATAGTATTTTTTTCATGATATTTTAATGTGTGAATTTTTTGCAAGGTTAATATTGACGCTTTAGCAAATAGTTAGGTTTATGTTAATATAATGTAACCAATTTTAAACCCCGTTTCAAAATTCAGGATAAGTTTATATTTTACCTATATCAGATTTAAACCCCATGTTTATTACAGAATTAAAACAAAAAAAGCTGCCCGTAAGGCAGCTTTTTAATAGAATAATATTTTTGATTAGTTTTTGATAATGCGTTTGCTGATTGTTTGCTCACCATTATTTACACGGATAAAATAAACACCATTATTCATGTTATCTAACTTAAAGCTATAGTTTAAACTATTTGGATTGCTTGAGAAACAAACTTTACCTGTTACATCAATTACTTCAATAGCAGAAATGTTTTGGTTGCTTGTTACTTTAATTTCGTTGCTGAAAGGGTTTGGTCCAACTACTACATCCAATTGATTATCGTTTGATACTTTAACAATATCAGAATAAGTGAATTTGCCATCAAAATCAACTTGTTTTAAACGGTAGTAAACGGTTGTTGATACCTGTGTATTATCTATAAATTGGTAGTTACTAATAATATTTGTATTTCCGTTTCCTTTTACTTTGCCAATGGTAGTATAGTTCTTAGCATCAAGGCTACGCTCTACTTCAAAGTAGTTATTGTTTATTTCACTGGCTGTACTCCAGTTTAAAGTAGTATTGTTATTATTATTGTAAGCAGTAAAATTATTCCATTTTACTGGAAGTGTTCCTGCTACTGTAAAACTATAGTCATCAATACTTAACCCGTCATCACTTCCACCTACGTTTGGATCTTGCCATCTTAACCACAATGTATCACCAACATTAACTGTTAAACTTGATACAGTGAATTGGTAATAAGCTCTATTGGCACTTTGGTTACCATCTAGAGTAGTAGCTGAAGCAAGCGTAACTTTACTTACTAAGTCGCAAGCAGGAACTCTTGTCCATGTGCCTGTAAATATTTTTGCAGTACCAGCTGTGTCTAAACTATTATTAACGGAATAATAAAAGTATAATGAATCTAATCCTGTTCTGCCACCTGATCTCCATTGTTCCATAAACATATTGATAGAGAATGAAGTAAAACTAGCTCCAGAATTATTAATGTATTTTACTCCAAAATTAGGTGCAACACTATTACTAGCTAAACCACCTAAACATCTTTCTGAGTTAGTTCCTGTGCCGAAACTATAAGTATCACCAGAATTAGCACTACCATCACCTGCACGGTAAGTAGTGTTTCCGGGGAGTTCATTTATCCACCAGCCAGCAGGTAAAGTTGTTTGCGCTGTACCAGAGGTTGATAACGTATTAAAGTTTTCTGAATAGATAGATGACTGATTAGTAATGGCAATAAATTGACCAAAACCTGATTTGCTTGCAAGCAATATTGCTATTGCGTAAATTAATTTTTTCATTTCTTGTTATTAAAGTGCGGCAAAAATAGGCGATTAAACTTGAATATTACTATAGGGGAAACACTAGTAATTAACATTTTGCCCTGTTTTATGTACTTTCCCTCTGTGTATTAGGTAGTTCCGTTTAAATGTTATTTAAATATTAATATTAAAAACATTTAATTTTACAATACCAGTTATTAACTAATTGATATTGTTGTAATAGCAAAGTTAAAAACTAGAATTTAACAGCCATACCCACCATAATATGGCGTTGTTGCAAATACCTGGCAGGATTAGTAGGAGGTGGGCCACCATTGCCTAAACGAGGGTCATTGTAACGAGGGTCAGTCCATGTTTCAGGTACGTTATCGCCATTAGCGTAAGCTGAACCTGTAACCGGGTTAATAATGGAAGCATTTTGGTTGTTGAAAATATTGGTAATTTGAATATTCCATGAAACATTTACTTTTTTAAATTTCATGTATTTAGTAAAAGTAAAATCAGCCCAGAACCAATAATCGCCAATTTTACTCCAACGTGCATCAGGGTTAGGGTCGGTTACATATATGGGTCTGCCCGTTTGTGCATCTACACGCTGAAATATAGCAGGCGTGTACCTGATACCTGAACGCGTAACGGTTTCAAAATAAAAACTCATGTTATTTAACCACGATTTATTAAAGAATCCTTTTTTACGAGCAATTTTAAAAACATGGTTTGTTTTAAAATCAATTGGCACATCCCAAGGTAAAAAATATTCTTTGGTATCTTCAACAGCTCCACTGGCCAATAATTGTTTTAGTTTTTCATTGGCACTGGCACTTTGCCCGGTAGTTACCATATAGGTTACCGATGCTTGACCTTGATACCATGTTCCTATACGTTTAATATAGCCCAATTCAATTCCCCTGCTTCTGGCATAATCAGAGTTAATACGCATGGTACGGGTAACATCTCTACCGGTCACATCTTTTATAATAACGGAAGCTGTGGTCACAAAATCGTATTTATCTTTCCAGAAAGCAGAAACGGTTAAAGCGTCATTGGTAGTAATTTGAGAACGTAAGCCAATTTCATAGCTAATATCCACCTCAGGGTTTAAGTTAGGATTACCAACCGTAGCAGCCGTACTTCTATCTTGGTAAAGTGGGTTTAAGCCCGGATATATGTAAGAAGGATGTGGTAAAATGGTACTATGCCCGTAGTTAAAATAAAGCATTTGGTTTTCGGCAATAGGGAAGGATGCAGATATTTTAGGTAAAAACCTGAACTTATAACGCATATCGCCAATTTTAGTAGTTAATGATAAAAAGTCGGCACGTACTTCATCTCTGATTGGCGAGTTACTATTAGCTATCGCATCATCAATATATTGTCCTGGAGCCCAATATTCAAAACGACCACCAATACTGGCTACTAAACCTTTGTATTTTATTTGATCAGTTATATAAAAACCACCTCTTCTGGGATTTACTTTCCATACATCGCTTTGCTGACCTAATCTAAACGATTGAGATTGAGAACCGTCAGATAATGTAATGGGAGCTCCAACCCAAGGCCTTACCACATCAATCCATAACATTTCCTGAAATTTCATTTCAAAACCAAAAGTGAATTTGTTTAATGAATTTCGTGAAAAAACATTTCCTTGTGCTTTAGCTACATATTCCTCTAAGTAATGGTGATGCCATAAACTGGCAATTCCATTGTTATTATTAAAACCACTAGGTAACTGCACAAAAACAACATCGGTACCTGCAGTAGGTAAAAATATGGGACTTGGGAATAAATTAATGGAGTTTGCATCAAACTCTTGGTCAACATTTTTTGGTCGCCAGTCACGGCCATTGGCATCAGCACGTAACTGAACAAAAAACCTTGAAACGGTAGCATCAAAACTAAAACGTTTATTAACAGATTGTTTATAGTTAATTACCTGCATATAAGCATCGTGGGTAAACGTATTGGCATTATCCATTTGCTCGCTAAAGTTATATTGGTAACCCGGTTGAAAAGGCACATCATTACCAAAAATACGCAACATATTAATATCCTGATTAATAGTTAACGACCTTAAAAGACTGAAAGTGAATTTTTTGCTATTACTTAAATCGTAATTTACTTTTATAAATGCACTCCACTTATTATCTTGGTAAGGGCTCCAATCCGTATTGTTATAAAGCGATGATTTAACTTGTTTGGCCGGGTTCAGGTAAAACTCATCAGTAAAAGCAGCACGTAAAGCTACTGAAAACTTTACCTTATTTTTTAAAGCTTTTTTCAAAAGGGGGCCACTTAAGTTAAGTTCGCCCACTTGTGTATTCCAATTGGCTCGTGAGGTATTATTAAAACCAAAATTATCCCTTTTATAGCTGGCATTTACTTCGTATTTATCGCCACCTCTTTTTGTTTTTGTACTAATTACCCCTGCCGTAGCATCGCCCACTTCAGCTCCAATACCACCTGTAGTAATTTCAATTTCACTAATGGCATTTGAGCCAATGTCAAGTCCAAAACCTGTTCCCGCTAAAGGGTCGGTAACAGAAACACCGTCAATATAAGTACCTGTTTCGTAAGTTCTACCACCGCGAATATTCACACCAGCAGGCGATTGTACTACACCGGGTTGTGTATTTACCAATTGTTGTAACTGGCGCGAAGGTCCTAAATCAATATTGTCCTGGCTAATGGTATTAACAGTTTGTGGTTTATCAACATCAATTAAGGGTTTTTTACCTACAATAACTATTTCGTCCATATTGGTACTGGCAGGAGTCATTTCAATAGTTCCAATATTGGTTGTTTGGCCTGCTTTTACTATTACTTCCGTTTTTAAAGTAGTTTTAAATCCTAAATATTTTATTTCAAGATTGTACTCACCAACCTTCATGTTTTTAATAGTAAAAATACCATCGCTATTGGTTTGGGCACCAAAAGAACTTCCTTTTACTACTACTGTTACACCTATAAGTGTTTCATTTCTTTTAGCATCAATTACTTTACCCGTAATGTTACCAATATTTTGCCCAATTAATTGAGTAGTAAGTAAACAGAATAATAAAGCCGTATAAATATATTTCATGAAATAGCTGAATCAATAAAAGGCTTGCAAAATAGTTGTTTGTATTTGTTTTGCATAATTAAGTTTATGTTGTGTAGGCTTGTGCAAACATTTTTATAATGCCGGTTGACTGATTGTTGTTTGAAAACCGCCAATGCACGGGAATTTACTTTTGTTACAATTCAATTATCCTGCACTTTGAGTATAAATTAATGGCATGGTTTTAGTTATTTTTTGTTATGCTTGCAATACTAAAATTGTAATCGCAAAAATAATATGAAACGAATATTTTTATTTCTTTTACTAATACCATTTATCGCCAAAGCTGATGTGTTTGATGATGTGGTTGCTTCTATTAGAACCAATAATAGCGATGTAGTAGCAAAATATTTAAACCAAAGCGTTGAACTTACTTTGTTAGAAACGGAAAGTTTGTGCAGTAAAGCACAGGCTGAACAAATGCTAAAAAAGTTTTTTGATAAATATCCTTCTAAAACAATTGTTATTAAACACCGTGGATCTTCTGCACAGGGTGCCAAATACGCTATAGCTACTTACGAAACAGCTTCGGGTATGAAAATGCGATTATATATTTTCATGAAAGATAACTTAGTACATGAATTAAAGGCAGAACGAGAATAAAATTGAAGTAACAGTTTTACATTTATTAAAATTTAAAATAGCATATAATTATAGCCTATGGAGAATCCATTAGAGAAGATAACAGAACTGTTATTAAATAAATCATCGACTAAGCAATTAGCATTTCGTACTACCAAGCAAGCTTTTTCTATTTTAAAAACAGAGCTTAAGCAAATAGAAACAGCATTAATACCTAGTATAACAGCTGTTGACAAAAACGTAGAAGTAAAATATACCGATAAAGGTGAATTAGAAATTCATTTAAAGTTTAGTGGCGATACACTGGTTTTTATGATGCACACCAATGTGTTTGATTTTGATGAGCAACATGCGGTAGCCAAATCGCGTTATGTACAACAAGATGCATTAAGAGAGTTTTGCGGATTAATTCAGGTCTATAATTTTTTGAGTGATTCTATAAAATATAACCGCGAAGCAGATGCCGGTTTTTTGGTGGCACGCATTTTTGTCAATAAAGAAAACCATTTTTTTGTAGAAGGTAAAAAACCATTTTCATTTTTATATAACGATTTTGAAAAACAGGTTTTTGATAACAAAGCAGCTCATGACATTATTGTAGAAGCCATCAAGTTTACACTTAATTTCGATTTAAAGATGCCTCCTTTTGATGCGGCTCAATTTATTAGTCTGGAGCAAAAAAATATGATGAGTTATAGTAGTGGTATTCCAACACAAAAACAATTAGGGTTTACTATTACAAAAGAAAACACCGAAAATAATTACTAAAAAAAATCCCCATTTGCAATTACAAATGGGGATTTTTTTATACCAATTCTTCGTCTTCTACTTCGGCAAATAAAAAGTCTTTCTCAACCCTTAAATTATTGATGATAAAGTTTTGCCTGTCCATGGTGTTTTTACCCATATAATATTCCAGTAATTTTTGAATAGTAGTTTCCTGGTTTAACAGAACTGGTTTTAAGCGGATATCTTTACCAATAAATAAACCAAACTCTTCCGGGCTAATTTCACCCAATCCTTTAAATCGGGTAATTTCAGGTTTTCCTTTTAACTCATGAATGGCTCTTTGTTTCTCTTCTTCGTTATAGCAGTAAATAGTTTTTTGCTTATTACGTACACGGAATAAAGGAGTTTCTAAAATATACAAATGCCCGTTTTTAACCAAATCAGGGAAAAACTGCAGGAAGAAAGTCATAATCAATAAACGAATATGCATACCATCCACATCCGCATCAGTTGAAATAACTATTTGGTTGTAACGCAAATCATCAATGCTTTCTTCAATATTTAAGGCATGTTGCAACAAGTTAAATTCTTCATTTTCATAAACAATTTTTTTGGTCAGTCCGTAACAGTTTAGTGGTTTGCCACGTAAACTGAATACAGCTTGCAACTCTACATTTCTACTTTTAGTTATACTTCCACTTGCACTATCACCTTCGGTAATAAACAAAGTAGTATCAAAGCGTTTATCAGTTGTATTGTCGTTATAATGCAAACGGCAATCGCGTAATTTTTTGTTATGTAAATTAGCTTTTTTAGCACGCTCATTGGCTAACTTACGTACCCCGGCTATTTCTTTACGTTCACGCTCACTTTGCATAATACGCTTTAATAAAGCGTCAGCACTTTCAGGATGTTTATGTAAGTAATCGTCTAATTCCTTTTTTACATAATCAACAATAAATTGCTTTAAACTAGGCCCGTCAGGGTAAATAGCAGTAGAGCCTAACTTTGTTTTGGTTTGACTTTCGAAAACAGGTTCCTGAATACGTACACTTACGGCAGCTACTATACTTTGGCGTATATCTGCTAAGTCAAACTCCTTTTTATAAAACTCGCGTACTGTTTTGGCAAAGGCCTCTCTAAAATAAATTAAATGCGTTCCACCCATGGTGGTATGCTGTCCGTTTACAAAAGAGTAATATTCTTCGCCATATTGATTTTCGTGGCTAATAGCCAATTCAATATCTTCCGATTTTAAATGGATAATAGGGTAACGTAAATCTTCTTCGTTGGTTTTACGTTTCAATAAATCCAATAAACCATTTTTCGAAAAATACTTTTCACCATTAAAATTAATAGTTAAGCCGGCATTTAAATAAGTGTAATTCCAAATCTGGTTAACAATAAACTCATTGATATACCTGTAATTTCTAAAAATAGTTTCGTCAGCTATAAAAGTAATTAAAGTGCCATCAGGCTCCATGGTATCATTAATCTTGTGGTCTTTTACCAGTTGTCCTTTTTCAAACTCAGCCGCTTTTGATTTACCTTGGCGGTACGATTGTACTTTAAACGAAGCCGATAAAGCATTTACAGCCTTGGTTCCCACACCGTTTAATCCTACCGATTTTTTAAATGCTCCACTATCGTATTTACCACCGGTATTTATTTGACTTACACAGTCAATTACTTTACCTAAAGGAATACCACGTCCAAAATCGCGTACGGATACTTTATTGTCGTCAATTTTTATATCAATAACACGGCCATTACCCATTACAAACTCATCTATTGAGTTATCGATAATTTCTTTTATAAGCACATAAATACCATCATCTACCGAACTACCATCGCCCAGTTTTCCAATATACATTCCCGGACGAAGACGAATGTGTTCGCGCCAATCGAGCGAGCGTATCGAGTCTTCGGTATAATTAACTTCTTCTGCCATATTGCATCCAATTTTAAAAGGCAAAAATAAGCTAGTTTAAGAGCTCTTTTATTTAAATTTATCAACTAAATATTTTGTGCTTAAACAGAGCGAGTTAACGGTAAATGCAATGAATACGGAAATTGAAATGAGTTTTAGTAATTTGTTTTTTAAACTTATAAACAGCTTTTATTGAGTGCGGTGTAAAATGTAATAGTCTCCCGAAACTATTTAGATAAAATATAAATTAGATACGTAAAACACTGTCGAAATGTTCTTAATTTTCGAAAGTGCTTTTTATTATAAATTTTTGTTGGTATTTATTTTTCCAAAAAATTAATTAATGCTACATTGCGACCACTTTTGAAAAAAGGTACATTTTACATCGTAAAACAACAATTTTTATAATATGGCATTTGATATTGAAATGATTAAAGCTGTATACGCCAGAATGGATGAACGTATAGCAGCCGCTCGCAAAGCAGTAAATAAACCTTTAACTTTAACGGAGAAAATTTTGTATAGCCATCTAACTCAAGGCAATGCAACTACCAGTTATGTAAGAGGTAAAAGTTATGTTGATTTTGGACCGGACAGGGTAGCCATGCAAGATGCAACGGCTCAAATGGCTTTATTACAATTCATGCAATCAGGCCGTCCAAAAGTAGCAGTTCCTTCTACTGTTCATTGCGATCACTTAATTACAGCTAAAAATGGTGCTGACGAAGATTTAGCTTTTGCCAATAAAGAAAGTAAAGAAGTTTTTGAATTTTTAGGTTCAGTATCTAATAAATACGGAATTGGATTCTGGAAACCGGGTGCAGGCATTATTCACCAGGTAGTTTTAGAAAACTACGCATTCCCGGGTGGAATGATGATAGGAACAGATAGCCATACTGTAAATGCAGGTGGTTTAGGAATGATTGCCATTGGTGTGGGTGGAGCTGATGCTTGCGATGTAATGGCCGGCTTACCTTGGGAACTAAAAATGCCTAAATTAATTGGTGTAAAACTAACCGGAAAACTAAACGGTTGGACTGCACCTAAAGACGTAATATTAAAAGTAGCTGGTATTTTAACCGTAAAAGGTGGTACCGATGCGGTGGTTGAATATTTTGGCGAAGGTGCAACAAGTATGAGTTGTACCGGTAAAGGAACTATTTGTAACATGGGTGCTGAAATTGGAGCAACTACTTCAACATTCGGTTACGATGATTCAATGGCTCGTTATTTAAAAGCAACTGGCAGAGCAGAAGTAGCTGAACTAGCTGATGCTGTAAAACACCATTTAACGGCAGATGCAGAGTGTTATGCAAACCCTGAATTATATTTTGACCAAGTAATAGAAATTGATTTAAGTACTTTAGAGCCACATGTAAACGGACCTTTTACTCCTGATTTGGCTACTCCAATATCAAAATTAAAAGAAGTGGCTTTAGCTAATGGCTGGCCAACTAAAATATCAGTGGGTCTATTAGGTTCTTGTACCAACTCAAGCTACGAGGATATTTCAAGAGCCGTTAGTTTAGCTAAACAAGTTTCTGCTAAAGGTTTAACAGCTAAAGCTGAATATTTAATTAATCCGGGTTCAGAGCAAATACGTTATACCATTAAACGCGATGGTTTCTTAGAAGTGTTTGATAAAATAGGTGCAAAAGTATTTACCAATGCCTGTGGACCTTGTATAGGTATGTGGGATAGAATGGGTGCAGAGAAACAAGAAAAAAATACCATTATCCATTCATTCAACAGGAACTTTGCTAAACGTGCTGATGGTAATCCAAATACTTATGCATTTGTGGCTTCACCGGAAATAGTAACAGCAATGGCTATTGCAGGTGATTTAACTTTTAACCCATTAACAGATTATTTAACAAACGATAAAGGTGAGCAGGTAAAATTAGACGGACCTTACGGTGATGAATTACCAACCAAAGGTTTTGCGGTAGAAGATGCGGGCTTTATAGCTCCTGCAGTTGATGGAAGTCAGGTACAGGTTGCCGTTTCTCCAACTTCTGACAGGTTACAATTATTAGATCCGTTTGCAGCTTGGGAAGGCAGCGATTTAAAAGGATTGAAACTATTGATTAAAGCTAAAGGTAAATGTACTACCGACCATATTTCAATGGCTGGTCCTTGGTTAAAATACCGTGGACATTTGGATAATATTTCTAACAATATGCTAATTGGAGCGGTTAATTTCTTTAACGAAAAAACTGATTCAGTAAAAAACCAATTAAATGGCGAGTATGCTTCGGTACCTAAAGTACAACGCGAATACAAAGCACAAGGAATTGGCAGTATAGTAGTTGGTGATGAAAACTATGGTGAAGGAAGTAGCCGCGAGCATGCAGCTATGGAACCTCGTCATTTAGGTGTACGTGCGGTATTGGTAAAATCATTTGCCCGTATTCACGAAACCAACTTGAAAAAACAAGGTATGTTGGGTTTAACATTTACTAATAAAGAAGATTACAATAAAATATTAGAAGATGATATAATTGACATTAATGGCTTACATACTTTTGCTCCGGGTAAACAATTGGAGTTGGTATTAAACCATAAAGATGGTTCAAGCGAAACTATATTGGTAAACCACACTTATAACGAGCAACAAATAGAATGGTTTAAAGCCGGTGGAGCTTTAAATATTATTAGAGCAAGTGTAGGGAAATAGTTGTTAGCTGATAGTTGACAGACCATAGACGATAGTCACACTGAGCGAAGTCGAAGTGTTTAAAATCAGCAATCAATTTATTTTGGTTGCTGATTTTTTGTTTTTACATTCTTCCGTAGAGACATTGCATGCAATGTCTTATACAAAACAAAAAGCAATCAGGTAATCTTGATTGCTTTTTGTTTTAAAGAAATAATAATAAGGGCAGTTATTTTTAGTTAATTAGCTACCACCTGGAAAGGATTGCTGAATTTTGGATCACTTATCATTTTATAATCAGTTAGTGTTTTTAAGAAAGCCACCAAAGCTTCTTTGTCTTCTTTGGTATAATTAAATCGTTTAGGCATTTGCACATTATTGGTAATTTCTGAAAGCTCCCAACTTAAGTCTTTGTGGTTTTTAATACCTTCGCTGTAATGGTTAAGCACATCATTTAATGTGGCAAACCTGCCATCGTGCATATAGGGTGCTGTTAAGGCTACATTGCGTAAACTTGGTATTTTAAAGCTACCGTTTAATGCAGTATCCATAATTCCGAATTTGAGTACAAAAGTATTATTGCCTGCAATTCCTTTATCGGTATAATTTAAATCCAATCCAATATTGGCCCAGTTACTCCAGCTTCTTTGAAAGTTGCTATTAGGGTTATGGCAATCAATACAACCATTTTTTATAAAAAGTTGTTTTCCTTTGTTTTCCACGGGTGTAAATGATGGAAAATTAAACGTATAATCAAAGTTGCTTGCATTAAGCGCTATATCAAATTTACTGTTTTCGCAACGGATTGCTTCCAGGAATGTAGCAATGGAAATAGCAATATTCTCCACGGTTACACCATCAGAAAACGCCTTTGCAAATAAGTTTTGATAATCCGGGTATTGTTTCAATTTCTTAGCTATTGCATTAATATCGGTAAAACCCATTTCTACGTGATTTGATATAGGTTTAAGTACCATTTCGGTTAAATTGCTTTCTCTCAAATCCCAGAAAAAGCCACTGTTGTTAGCTAGGTTACTAAAGCCCATGCTGTTTCGGCTGGTCAATTCGTTTTTAAAGCCGGTTGAAAACTGTTTGCCGTCAGCAAATGCGTTTGCCTGAAAATGGCAACTGGCACATGCAATGGCATTGGTGGCTGATAGGCTTTTATCGTAAAATAAAACCCTGCCCACGGTGGCTATTTGGTTTTTGTTGGCAGAACCTTCGTAATAAACGTAGTTGTTATCGGGTAAAACAAGCTTTGTTGCTTTTAGCTGGTATGAATCCGGATTTTTAGTACATGATTGTATAAACCAAAAACTGATTAATACCAATGCGATGAGGGTGAATAATTTCGATTTCATAGTTTAAAGTATTATATGGTTTGATATTTTAAAACACAACAATAAAGTTTAACAAATTGGGTAAGGTTAATGCAGCTCCTTTTGTCTTGGTATTGGAAGGAGGTAAATTACTGGGATCATTACTACTATAATTAGTAGTCATTGTCCATGAGTCGCTATAATAGTAGCTGGCTTCGGTAGAAAGTGCCAAGTGCTTATTTAAATTAAACTGCATACCCAATACCAAGCCCGCTCCGTCCATAGAGGTTGACCTGTTATTTGATGTAACAAATTCCTGTTGAAATGGTCCGCTGGCAAATCTTGATAGGGTATTATTAACCGATTTCTGAGAGATATAATCAAATCCGATATAACCGGTCCATCTTTTGGTTATTAAAGTCTGGTACTCCATACCCAAGCGTAAATCCAATGTTTCAGTAAAAGTACTGTTTTGGTTAGTAGAGCTTTCGTCAGAGTTGTTATTGTTTACATAACCCGTACCTATTCTTATACCAATTAATGCATTTTGACGGGGTAAATATTTAAAGGCTTTTAAACTGATGGTATAAGGACTTGTAACAGTATTGTTTGGTGTTCCCGAAAAATTAACAAATTGCCTCACAAAGGAAACTACGTTTAAGCCAATCTGGAATTGATAAGGTTTACTACTGATTTTAATAGAGTCGTTTGTTTGGGCGCAAACAGTACCGGTAAGTAAAAGTAAAATGAGTGTTAATTTTTTCATAGGTGATGTATAATTCAAATGTATTTTTTATAATCCGGAATTACAATGTGTTGGTAACGTATGAATTAATAATTAAGTATAATTTTACATTTATTGTTTTGTCATTTATGTTAGACCACACAAAAATAAAAAAGGCTGCATGCCGTTAAACATTATTTATATTTATAATAAACAATTTACCCATGAAGAAATTAATAGTGTTTTTTTTACTGATAGCTTTTACTAAAGTTTCATACACGCAAAATTTAAGTTACGACAGCCTGTTAAGAGAAGTAAAGCAACAACAGGTTGTGTTGGGTAATTATTATAAAAAAGCAGTAACTGTTAAAAGCAAAGACTCCATTATTGCATGTGCGCAGTTTTATATTTTAAGAACCATTGCCAATAATTTTTTTAACCATTGGTATGGAACCCGTTGGAGTTTTTACGGACAAACACGCACTCCGAAAGAAGGCTCCATTGCTTGTGGTTATTTTGTAACGACTGTTTTATACGATGCGGGTTTTAAAATACCGCGTGTGCAGTGGGCTCAACTGGCATCAGAAGTTTTTATAAAACGATTCAGTACTGATATAAAACGTTTTCGCAATGAGCCTATTGAAAACATAAAAAAGTATGTAGCTGACAAAAGCAATGGTTTATATATAGTGGGTTTAGATTGTCATGTTGGATTTATTTTAAAATATAACAATACCATCCAATTTATTCATTCCAGTTATTATAATAATGGAATGGGTGTAGTTGCTGAAAACCTGGAAGGACATAATCCGCTTGATGATTCCCATTACGTAGTAATAGGAAAAATTTTAGATAACAAAAGTATTATACATTGGTTATTACAAGAAAATATTTCGTAGAGACGTTGTATGCAACGTCTAAATATTGACTGTTATTAAAAAGACTTAGCTTGCTACGTCTCTACAGGTTAGACTTTTTAAGAGATAAAGCCATCAACTCCTTTAAAACTTCCATATCTACATCAGCTAATTTTTTTATATAAAGACAAACCTTGCCGGTTTTGTGTTTACCCAGCCTTTCCAACAATTCATCCTTATTGTCAAAGCTTGCTTCCAGGTATATGGTAAGGTCGTTTTTACGGGGCGAAAAGGCAATTATAGGCATATCGCCTTCGCGGCCGCTTTCGTATTTATAATGGCAGGTGCCAAAACCAATAATAGCCGGTCCCCACATTTTGGCTTTAAACCCTGAAAGCTCTTCCATCATTTTTACTATGGTAAAGCAATCTTGCTTTCTGGAGTCATCGGCAACTGTAGCTAAAAAATCGTTTACACTTGCTGTTGTTTCTACCGTTTTATTTTTTGCCATGGTTTATATCATTAAGTTTGTAAAAATATTTCATTTACACCTAAAAATTATATCATTGTTTTAATGAAAGCCTATAATCCAAAAGCCTGGACCAAACTCATTTTCCATTTTCATAAATCAGATTCGTTTAGAATGCTATTGCCTGCCATTATAGCCCTAGCTATTTATTCAGCAGTATTGTGTTATGTAGAGGTTGAATTAAAACTTATTCATTTGCGTAGCACCACCGTGCTACACTCACTTTTAGGTTTTGTGTTATCGTTGTTATTGGTTTTTAGAACCAATACTGCTTACGACAGGTGGTGGGAAGGGCGCAAGCTTTGGGGCGATTTGGTAAATAACAGCCGCAATTTAATGTTTAAAATAAATGCTTTTTTACCTGATGGCGAAAAAGAAACAAAACAGCATTTCAGTATTTTAATAGGCAATTTTGCCATGGCTTTAAAAGAACATTTGCGCCACGGTATTAAACCTGATTTGATTGATGAACACCCAAACTTAAGCAAACAAACATTGGCCGCAAGCACACATGCGCCCAATAAAATTATACAACAGTTATTTATTGAAACCAACAAGCTGCATGAGCAAGGTATTATTAATGCAGAAAAGCTATTGGTGTTAAATGGAGAACTAAGCTCGTTTGCCAATGTGGTGGGTGCCTGCGAGCGTATTAAATCTACACCCATTCCTTATTCGTACAGTACTTTTATAAAGCGTGTTATTTTAATTTATACCATTACGCTTCCCTTGGGTTTGGTCGATGATTTTAAATGGGCCACTATACCCATGGTGTTGTTTGTGTTTTATGCATTTGCCGGATTGGAGCTGATAGCAGAAGAAATTGAAGACCCATTTGGTAAAGAGGATAATGATTTGCCTACGGATGATATAGCGGAAAGAATAAAGAAAAATTTGGTTGATATATTGAAGTAAAACACGTTGTTCGTTGTTGTGTCTCCCGACCAACAACTTTAGTTTGTGGATTGGTGGGGACACCAACCACGGACAAAATATCCAAATAATATAAAAAGGAGGCGAGCGCGGGGCAGACAAAAAAGCGGGCCGCGCATCAGGCCTGCGGGGAGAAGCATTTTTTTGTCTAGCGTTTTTGGATACTTTTTTGGCAATGCAAAAAGTATCAAGAAAAAAAGATTATAGCTAAAAACAAAAGGGTTGACTAAACATTAGTCAACCCTTTTGTTTTAATGATTGTAGTTAAAACTTATTGTAATAAAATTTTCTGTACCATACGTGTGTTGCCTGATACGTACTCTACAAATACAAATCCTCTTGGTAAATCATCTACCTGAATACTTGTGTTGCCATTAATAGCAGCTATATTTTCTTCTTTAATGGTTCTGCCTAATACATCAATAAACCGAATGCTGCCTTTACCCGCAGTATAACCTTTAATGTTTAATACATTGCCGGCAGGGTTCGGATAAAATGCTAAGTTGGCTTTTTCTGTTAAAGTACTTTCTTTTATACTAATATGTTTGCCCGTTACTTTGTTGTAAGATGCTGTATCTAATACCACAAACTGATGCATCATAGCGCTGTCTTCGTGGGTAAGAATATGGCAATGGTACATAAAACCACTCATCATATCAATTTGATTATGCATCATTAAAGTATCACCATAATGGTCAAATTGAGCAATAAAGCGTAGCGTAGTTCCTGCTCTTATCAATACATCGTCTTTGTAACCCATTAAGTGTTTAGGTAAAGTATTGTTGTAAACAGATTGTTTAATGCCTGCACTGTCAATATCAAGTACCTGGAATTGCACTTTGTGAATATGGAAAGGATGCGCTTTGTTGGTTTTGTTTTCAATAGTCCATATTTCGGTAGTACCTACTAAAATGGTATCATTCATTAATTCCATATCCATTGGCATACTGTCAATAGTCCAAACGGGGCCGCCACCGCTACCACCGCCACCGTTTCCGTATAAGCGTTTTGGTGCTCTTTTAAAAGCATTGGTTGTATCCAATATCGGGTACGATTCCAAAGAGTCAGGAATGCTTGTTATTTTACTCGCTGCTTTTAAAGTGGTATCAATAACCAATGCCATAAAAGGAAATGCTGCAGGTCCGCTAATAATATCGGCAGGAATAGTGTTGGCTAAGTTTTGCAAATAAATAGTATCACCTTGTTGTTTACCGGTGCAGTTAACCAACATTTCCATTCTTTCGCCCGGTGCTATTATGATCGATTGCATAGGGAATGCTTTGGGTGTATAACCACCATCAGTAGCTACCAGCCACATGCTGTCGTTTGGATTGCTAACAGGTGCTATGCTATCGTTAATACCTAAACTAAGCGAGCTGATAGGTGAACCATTTAAAAAGCGCAAACGAACTACTTCGTTAGGTACATGCATGGCTCCGTATAAAAGACCATTTACCATTAAGTAATTACCGGGGCCCGGACGTGAGTTAGCTACCATTGATGTAGCTACATGATTGGTAAAATTAAACTTTTTTTCTTGTACAACTATCGGGAAATCGTTTACACCATAATCGTGCGGTAACTTGTTTTTTACTGCATCGGTAGGGCTTTCTATAATAATCATACCCGCTAAACCCATTGCCACCTGCATAGTAGTACTATCCATTAAATGTGAGTGGTACCAAACGGTTTGTATCGGGTCTATTATTTTAAAGCTGGGAACCACCGGCATATCCCACATGCTGTTCGATTCAATTATTTCATGTGGACCACCATCCATGTTTGAAGGTAAGTTTAACCCATGAAAGTGCATGGTGGTTCTTTGGGTCATGTTGTTAAACGCATTGATAGTTACTTGTTGCCCTTGTTGCCAAAACATAGTGGGGCCTAAGTAGCTAATATTGTTACTATCCATTTGGTTGTAACAAAAAGTGGGTACTGTTGCGTTGGTTGAGTCCGTTCCACCATTGGGGTTAAAGTTATGGTTAGCGCTGTCAATGCTAATATTAAAGGTGTTGGTGTTTCTGATGGCCGGTGGCGCATAAACTCTGTTGATGAATTTTTGTGCCGTAGTCATCTTGCTAATCAGTAAGATAAATACGAGTGTAGTGAGTACGTTTCTTTTCATAGTTTAATGTTTAAGTGTTTGTTTGAGGGCGCCAATATACTATTAAATAGTGTTGGCAAACAAGAGGGGAAATACTCTTTTTGAAGGGGGAAATACTCTTTTTATGCACAGGTTATTATTAAAAGTTGTTTATGCCATTGCAGGCGTCCTCGCCTGCAATCTTTTCTTTTCTTATTTCGATACTTTTTGCATTGCCAAAAAAGTATCCAAAAACGCTTTAGGTTGTTGGTCGGGAGACACAACAACGGCAAAATGCTTCTCCCCGCAGGCCTGATGCACGGCCCGCTCCCGTCCCGATAACTATCGGGAGCTATCGGGATTCGTCTGGCCTGCGCTCGCCTCCTTTTTATAATTATGGTTTATGATATTTAAAAAAACACTGGCTTGCTTGTTGGTCGGGAGACACAACAAGGGACAGAAGTGGGAGGCTTGCTTCCGATAAATTTAACTTTACTATTCGTATTAAAAACTATTAATTGCGTAACCCTTTTTATAACAACAATGAACTTAAACTTCTTAAAGCGTAACTTTTTTTTTGTACTATTTCTTGGCCTGATGGCAAGCACAGTGGTGTCATGCGGAAGCGATAACGAAATAGCCTCGGTATGTATGACCGATAAAGCACCCGTATACAGCAAGCCATCGAAAAAAGAAGGTACACTTTTATCTGCGGTATCGCTTGGTGAAAAGCTCACCTTTTTAGATGAAAAGGAAGAGGATGAAAAAGGAAAGAAATATTTAAAAGTAAAATTAGTTGATGGCAACGAAGGCTGGATACTGGCCGATTATGTGGTGGTGAAAGCCATGCCTGGGGTAATTTATGAAAAAATGAATATTTATTCGCGACCTGATTTGGCTTCTATTACTAAAAAGACTTTGGATGAAATGGATATTATAGCCATTGTTACCAGAAAAGATGACTGGATAGAAATAATAGCCAAACGCACTACAGGCAAAGGAACTGAAAAGGGCTGGATAAAAGACAAAGGCTATAGTGAAGGTACTACCGATTTAGCTGCAGCCGTATTTATTACCCGTGCTATGGGTATTACCCAACCCGATGAAAGGTTAACCGAATTGAAAGCCGTAATGGATAATGATAATTTATCAGGCTCCAGCTTTCACCACATATTATTAAGCGAAATAAGAAAAATAGACCCAACCGCTTACCCTAGTGAGGAAGAATACATGGAAGAGTTGCAGGCAAAGGCTGCACAGGAAGCAGAGGCCGCACAAGCCGCAGCAGAACAGGTAGCAACACCTGATACAGCAAAAGTGATAAACGAACAGGCTCCGCAATAAAAACTACTAATAGAAAATACTTATATTATTTAGTCTTAATTATTCTTATTGTTTCCGTTTGTTTTTCAGGAGTAACAACAGTTAGTATATAAATGCCCTTTGCCAAATGGCTAATATCAATTGGGTTTAATATTTCATGTAGTTCTCCTTCCATCAATACTTTTCCGGTCAAGTCCGATAAATAGTATGGTGTCAAAATATCTTTTTGATGTAACTCCACATTTACTATATCCGTTGCCGGATTTGGATATACTTTAGCCAATATTTCAAAGTCATCCGCTTCTATTGGAGCAGATACATCTTCTACGTCACTGGCTTTAAAATTGGCGCTTGCCCGTATTATTTCAAAGGGCTTTGTATTGGCTAATATAGAGGTATATAATTTTCTAAGCTCCCTCTTATCAGGATGCAGTCGTATAATGTTTTTCTGCTTGTCAGTAAACTTAACAAGTTTCGTATATTTTCCTTGTTCAATCGCACTATCAATTTGAGCATATTGAAAATAGTTTTGAAGCCCATATATTAAACTATCCGTAACTTTTAAAGCAAATATTCTATAGGAACTATCATTTATCTGCTCACTGAAATAATAAAGCGTTCTGAATTTACAAACAGTCCCTTTAAAAAGAGTATCGCCCGTCTCAATATTAATAATACAATTATATTTCCGGGTAGATGAAATTTTGAAAGTTAAAGGGAAACAACGCCCTTCAATTTGTAAAGTATCACCTAAAATTTTTGAAAGGTTTCGGTTTCTCTTAGGAAACGGAGCATCAAAAGTGCTTTTTAAATTTTCCCTTATGGACTTCTCCATCGCTATTTCGTCTGCCATGCATCCCATCATCATCTTAACTTTTTCTTCGGCAGAAGGCCCACATGAAAAAAGAAAAAGTATAGCGCTTATAAAAAGTATAATTAAATGTTTCATGAGTCTTTAATATTTTAAAGCCTTCATTTTTTTACCGAAAAACAAAGCCCTCGATGGCTCGTCAAGTTCATTTTTCCAGCCAATTAAATATTGCGTAAAAGGCGAAACATTCAAAGAGTCAATATTCCGGTAAGCAAAAGCCATTACCTCATTCGGATATAGTTTCATGGCCGTTGCCTTTTTACGCTTGGCACTTCGTTTCGTATCAAACGGACTAATATACAAATCCAACGCACCAAAAATATGCAAGAACTCATGCGCTATGACAGCCGGATTTTTAAAGCTCACAATGGAGTATTCAATATTGGCACTACTGGCAGAATGAAGCGTAACCGAAATTTCATCTGTATAATAATTATTTACAAAGTACATCAACACCACATTATCCGTTTGGTTAATATCGCGCAGACGGGCTATCAACCTTTCGCGGTCACTCAAGTTGTTTTTGGTTTTTACTATCGTGGCAGAGTCAACCGGAAGCGTGAGCCCTGCAGTTTTAGCAATGCGGTCAGCCCAACGGTCCAGTTTGCCTATACCAACCGAAGCAACAGGCGAAAAGAGCGTACCGTAAAGTGTTTTATTGGGAAAGTTATTGGCAATAGGAATAACCTTTTTATTTTGATGGTATTGCACATCAATATTTAATGGAATATTATTTTCAAAAGCCCTGTTTTCAATCCATTCCGTAGCTATACCAATCGAGTCAAGCGTTGATTGAATATCATAACTAGTCCAGGCTTGCGTACCCTTGGTATCTACAAATATGGTGTACAGCACCACCTTGCCAATTAGTTTTTTACATACATTATTATCAACGGTGGCAATTCTAAAAGTATTTTCATTGTTTTTATAGGAGTGACAAGCACCGAAAAAAAATAGGGCTGCTGTCAGCAAAAAAAGAAGGACCGTTTTGGTATGCGTAACTGTTGTACTCAAGCTATGGGATTTTTTGTCCAAACCTATTAAAAAAATACAGCTAAGCAAGGGCTTGCTTGTAGTATTTGTTTTAAGAAAGCCATACCGCTTTGTTAGAATCCTTAAACAACATGGTTAACGTTTCGCTTATTTGCTTAGTTGCAGTGTGCGGAACGAAAATTTGTCGTGCTAAGATAGAAATGAAAGTGTAAAACAAATCTGAATTTAAGCGATTTAGCGGCAATTGAGCAAGACTACTTGTTAGGCACAGTTTATTTTCCTAGCGAGGCTGTCGAAGGATTTATTGGGGCATTTTTTACTTCTTCAGATTCTCGCAGTCTAGCCAACATTAAACTCAATGACTTTAGCTTGTCTGTGCTTAATGTCAAATTAAGAGCGGTGCCTTGTGAACGAATATCAAAAACTCTTTTGTGTGTCTCAGAAAGAAATATTCCTTTAGAACCACTTGTCAAAACGAAGCTTCCACCCATTTTACAAATTTGAGATGTCATGTATAAACCGTAACCAGAATTAGCCCATATATTTGATTCGTCAGCTTTTACGCCTGCATAAGCTTTACCAGATATACCTGGTTGAATAGCAAGCTTTACGGCATCAGTATCATTTAGAACACTTAAATAAGGATTCTGCATTAAACTTTGCTTCAGTCCAATTCCTCTGTCAAGTATAGCTAAAGATACCTTTTTCCTTTCCGGCCAATGTTGTGCGCAAAAGCCAAATTGATTCGATTCTGAATGTTCAACCACATTTCGAAGAATTTCCCTGATTGAATACTGAAGAGTATCAAATAAATCACCTGAATCAGTTCTCGTTAATATGTGACTCAACGTAGTTGCTCTTCCAGTAAGGTATTCTCCAACAGGCTTACCTATTTTATCAGCATCTTTAATGATGTTATTACAGTAAAATATTTTAATTGGAATTGCGGTCAGGCTTTTTTCCCAATTTGGATCAGCATCCCCATATTCAATTCCGATTGCTCTAAAAAATCCCATGTCAGCAGCTTCTTGCATTTTTTTAATATTTACTCCCGAAAATTTCCTTTCAGGCCTGTAATCTCTGAAATGCTTTATTTCACTGCTTAGAAATAACAATGTAAAGGGCTCCACTTTTCCAGCATTTTCAAAATCGAATACATATTCATCCGTTTCCTCAAGAAACCACAGATCAATTATAAATTGAATTGTCTGCATGTTTGATGTCAATCTTGGTATTTTAATTGTCTGTTTTGTCATAAATTGGGCCTAACGTTTTGTAGCCTAGCGCTGTTGCTGATTGCGTGACATTAATTTGTTTTGCTAAGATAAATATTGAATGCGTAAAACAAAGTTCAAACACAGCGATATAGTGGCAATAGAGCCAAGGGCTGGGCTATTGTTCTAAATTATAATGACAAATTATTACTTAATCTTTTGACTAAGTCCTTGTAATGACCTTTGCATTTCTGATTGTCCAGTTAGTATTTGGGATAAGCCATTGTTTGCAATCTCAGCAAGAGTTGAGAGATAAATAGTTTGCAAATACTGAATATATAATTCAGGTTTTGTATTCCAATCAACCCCGAATTTCTGTTTAAAGGGTATTTTTTGTGCTTCAAAAGTTTTGTCAAAGTTAGATGTTGCCATGCGATTAAATTTATTTATGAACGATTGTCTCTTTTGTCGATTGCTGCTTTTGCTCCTTCTGGAATTTTGAACGAATAAAAGTCGTCTATCTGTTTGGGTTGCGTAATTAATATGTCAGTAATGATATTTACAAAGCCGAATAGTTTATATGCGGCTTCTCTGTCATCAGTTAAATCAATTTGTCCTGGATGAACAGCATTATTGCCAATTACTCTAACGCTATCTAATGCTTTCTGCATTTTTTCAGGAAGCCCCTTCTTAACAAGGTTACCAATGTCCTCGTTAATATTTTCTCCTTTTTCACCAAGGTGTTTACAAAGCTTCTGAACCGCCAAACGAAGTAAGGCTGTTGCTCCTCTTGGAGAAAGCTCCACTATACCTCGTGCTTCTTCAAAATCTTTCTTAATATCATCTGGCATATCTGCGTTGGCAAGGGGAGCAGAGCCAGCAGTAGGGAATAACATCCTTCTTTCATCAGTGTGTCTGTTGTCAAGCCAAATTGTATGTTTTTGGCAATGTTTACACTGGGAAAAAACAAGCTCTGCAATATTGCCTTGCCATTCTTTTTGTCCTCCAGAGTTTGCTCTCTTTTTGTCATACTTGTCAGCATAGCTCCAAATATGTTCAGAGTAAGCACCACAAATAGGGCAATTAAATGAACTTAACTCAAATTGTATCGGAGTGTATGGTGTCATAATTTGTTAGTTTGTATTTTTTGTTTCATGGTATCTCGTTTTTTCAGCCTTGCCGGTAACTTATATATATGAATCATTTTATTAGACTAATACAACCGTTTTAGGGTGTATTAGTCTAACTCTCGTTACTCAAACCTATCTAAAAAATATATCCAAACAATAGCTTGCTTTTACTTGCTTATACAGACTTAGTTGTTTTGTTAAATAGTAAATAGTTGAAAATAAAATAAATAAAAGCCAAAGTAGTGTTTTTTGTTTAAGCATACCACCTGAAAAAAGAGTATTTATACTACTAAAAAAGGGTATTTCTACTACAGGTATTAAAAGGGCTTAATGTGTTTTTATGCTCCCTCAGTTTTCAAGGTGCACCAAAAATAGTTTTTACATGCACCCTCAATTTCTATGGTATAGTAAAAATACTTTTTACATACTCCCTCATTTTTTAGGGAGTACCAAAAATAGTTTTTACATACTCCTCCAATTTTTAAGGAGTACCAAATTAAGGAGTTTCATATACCTTGAGTTTTTAAGGTGTAGTAAATTAAGTTGTTTCATGCTCCTCCGATTTCTAAGGAGTACTACATTAAGTAGTTTTATACACCTTCAGTTTTGAGGTAATAATAAATGACGTTATTTTATACACCTCCAATTTCTAAGGAGTACCCAATTAAGTAGTTTCATACACCTTGGATTTTTAAGGGGCAATACATTAAGTTATTTAGTGCTCCTTCCATTTCTAAGGAGTATAGAATGGCATAATATCTTTTATTGAACCCTTTCAGGGTTCTCGTTCGTATTTTACTTTTTACCGTAGGTTTCACCTACGGTTAGTCTATTTAACCCCTTCGGGGTAGTGTATATGATGTGGTTTAATAATATAAGCATTCAACGAGTTAACCATTCAACCAATTAACAATCTTCCCTTCGGGGTTAGTCTGTATGGTGCGGTTCCACAATATAACCATTCAACCAATTCCCCCCTTCGGGGTTAGTTTATAAAATGCGGTCGAACAATATAACCATTCAACAAGTTAACCATTCAACCAATTAACAAATCCTCCCTTCGGGGTTAGTCTGTATGGTGCGGTTACACAATATAACCATTCAACAAGTTAACCATGCCACCAATTAATAATTCAACCAGTTAACATGCCAACCAATTAACCCGTTCACAACCCAACCCATCAACCCAATAACAAATAATTAAAAATCACTTATCATTGCAATGAATCTACATGCAAGGCAAGTCGTTTTTAGAAACTCCCATAGAATATTTAAAAGGTGTTGGTGCGGCCAAGGCTGAACTGCTGCAAAAGGAGTTTGCTATTTTTACCTTTAACGATTTACTCTATTACTTTCCCTATCGCCACATTGATAGAAGTAAAATGTATCAGATTAGTCAGTTGGACGATACCATGCAGTATGTGCAGTTAAAAGGTACCATTAACAATATAAAAACAGTAGGGCAGGGTGCGGCAGCGAGGCTAACAGCCACCTTAAACGATGGCTCCGGAAGTATTGAACTTATTTGGTTTCAGGGGCAAAAATGGATAAGGGAAAGTTTAGTGGCCGGTAAACCCTATGTGGTTTTTGGTAAGCTAACCGAATTTAACAGGGCTTTTAGCATGGTACACCCCAGTATGGAAGACCCCACACAGGTAAATGAAAAGCTGTACATGAAAATGATGCCGCTTTACAATGCCAGCGAAAAAGCCAAAAAAAGAGGATTGGATACCCGAACCCTCATGAAGTTAACCAATACTTTGTTAACCGATACGCGTTTGCATATTGAAGAAAACTTACCTGAACCTATTATAGCCAAACATAAGCTGATAAGCCGCAAGCAAGCCATGATGCAGATTCATTTTCCCGAATCGTTTCAGCTATTGCATGCAGCCGAGCAACGTTTAAAGTTTGAAGAATTATTTTTTAACCAGCTGCGTATATTACGCTATAAGCTAAAACGGCATGCCGTTTATAACGGCATAAAAATTACCAAAATAGGCGAGCATTTTAATGGTTTCTTTGCTAACCAATTGCCCTTTGAATTAACCAATGCGCAGAAACGTGTGTTAAAAGAAATACGTGCCGACATTCGCAGTGGCAAACAAATGAACCGCTTAATACAGGGCGATGTGGGCAGTGGTAAAACAGTAGTAGCCTTAATGACCATGCTGATGCTGATAGACAACGGTTACCAGGCTACTATGATGGCACCTACCGAAATATTGGCTACACAACATTATGCTACCATAAAAAGTTTATTGGGCGATATGCCCATACGGGTAGAATTGCTTACCGGTTCGGTAACCAAGAAAAACAGGAAACCATTATTGGAGGATTTAAAAGCTGGAAAAATACATATACTCATTGGTACCCATGCATTGATAGAAGATGCGGTGGAGTTTAACCGATTAGGCATTGCCATTATTGATGAACAACACCGTTTTGGGGTGGAGCAACGGGCTAAGCTCTGGAAAAAAAACCAGCACCCGCCACATATATTGGTAATGACGGCTACACCCATTCCGCGTACTTTGGCTATGACCTTGTATGGCGATTTGGATACCAGTATGATAGATGAATTGCCCGCAGGGCGTAAGCCTATTAAAACCATTCATAAGTACGATAATAACCGATTAGAAGTATATGGCTTCATCAGAAACGAAATACAAAAGGGCCGACAGATATATATTGTATACCCCTTAATAGCAGAAAGCGAAAAGCTTGATTTTAAAAACCTGGCCGAAGGTTACGAAAGTATTTGCAGGGAGTTTCCTTTACCGCAGTATGCTGTAAGTATGGTACATGGTAAAATGAAAGCAGCGGAAAAGGATTTTGAAATGCAGCGTTTTGTAAAGGGACAAACCAATATAATGGTGGCCACTACGGTTATAGAAGTAGGCGTAAATGTACCCAATGCCAGTGTAATGATTATAGAAAGTGCGCAACGTTTCGGGCTTTCGCAGTTGCACCAGTTACGGGGCAGGGTAGGGCGTGGTGCCGAGCAAAGTTATTGTATATTAATGACCGATTTTAAAATAAGCCAGGATGGAAAACTCCGCATGAAAACCATGGTAGAAACCAACGATGGCTTTAAAATAAGTGAAGTAGATTTACAGTTGCGCGGTCCGGGCGATATGGAGGGTACTATGCAAAGTGGCGTATTGGATTTACGCATAGCCAGTATAGTTGATGATAAAGATATATTGGAAACAGCCCGAAAGGAAGCACAGTTAATTTTAGAAAACGATAATACCCTTGAAAAACCCGAACATATATTATTAAACCAATACTTAATGTTATACAGACAAACCAATAAGTGGGGAGCGATTAGTTGATTGAGGATTGCGGATTTGTGAATTATGATTCTTGAATTATGATTTTTGAATTATAAAAAATCACACATCACAAATCCGAAATTACAAATGCAATTGATGAGTTTAACGAATAAATAAATAATATTGAAAAAAAATCATACATCCGAAATCAAAAATGTAATTTTATGTTTGAAGTATAATAATGAAATAAAAATATTGAGTTTTAATAAAATCACAAATTCGAAATCCAACATCACAAATCCAATATCATAAATCACAAATGAATTTTCACCAATTTCCCGATATAGATTTTACTGCATTGCGCAAAGAGTTACATGCAGAAACACCTGCCACCTTTGGCAGCATGAATGCCCAACAGATGATAGAGCATTTGAGTTTAATTTACGATTATATACTTTCTGACCTTACCATTACTATATTAACACCCGAAGAGAAGATAGAAAAAGTGAAGAAACTGTTTTTATGGTCAGTAGGTGGGTTTAAGCAAGGCGTAGTAAACGACTTTACCCGTACCTTATCGTTTGAAACAAAACACCCCAATATAGAGGTAGCCATTGGCGAATTTGAAAAACGCCATTATCTGGTTGCGGATGTATTAGCCCAACAAAAGGTAGAGGGTAAAACCCACCCTGTATTTGGCTTATTAAATAACGAAGAGTGGCTGCAGTTTTTTACCAAACATACCTGGCACCACTTTAATCAGTTCGGTTTAGTGAGCCTTTAGGCCAAAAGTTCCATTTTTTATCTGTCTATAAATCAGCTATAAATATTTTTTTTAGGGAGTATTGTAACAAAAATTACCTGTTCACGTATTAACCAACAAAAAAAGAAAACATCTATGAAAAAATTAATACTAGTAAGCACTTTATTCCTGGTTGGATTAATGCTTAGCGCACAAAACAAAATAGCTTTAGCTGACTTTACAAAAATTACTGTACCAGCCAATTTTGAAGTAAAATTAGCCCAATCAACAAGCAATCAAATTGAGTTTTCGCAAGATCAAATAAAAAGATACAATGCCACCTACTTGGAGAAAGGTTTTAAAGTAGAGAACGGAACTTTAACTTTTAACTTAGGTGAGTTTAACTCCGCTTTACCCGTAGAAGTAACTATTTATAGCAACAACCTACAGGAAATAAGACTAGAAGGAAACGGACAAATAGGCATGGCTACCGATAGTGTATTTAAAGTACCCAGCTTAAAAGTATATGCAGACGGAGCCACCAAAGCCGACCTTTATTTAGAAGTAGATAAATTAGTAGCTGAAATAAACGGAGCCAGTAAATTAGTAATTGACGGAAAAGCAACTGAAGCTAAATTAGAAGCTACAGGTGCATCGAAAATAGAAGCATTGGGTATGGCTTTTGAAAACCTGGATGCAGAAGCCAGTGGTGCTTCAAAAATAAGAGCTACTGTAAAAAATAATTTAAAAGTATCAGTAAGCGGCTTATCGAAAATGGAGTATGCCGGTAACCCTAAAAATATAGAAAAAGAAGTAAGCGGTGGTGCCAAGTTAGAGCAAACAAATGAAGATGAGAATAGTGGAAGTATAAGTGCCGGTGTTGATATTAATAAAGGAAGAAAACACCGCAATAAAAAACGCAGCACCAATATGGAAACTGCCTTTGGAGGAATAGAAATAGGTGTGGGTGGTTTAGTTACCCCTGATATGAATACTACTTTAGCTGCCTCAAACAAAAACTTGGAAACAAATTTTGGTAGCTCATGGCGTTTTGCTATCAACTTTGGCGACTGGGATATTCCAATTGTAAAAGGTCGTTTAGCATTTACTACCGGTTTAGGTCTTAGCTTTGACCACTACGGTTTTAAAAATAAAGATTCTGTAATAAGCGATAACAGCAAACAACTTGCTTTTGATGCGCCCGCAGCTACTTTATCAACCAACCGCTTAAGCCAGTTTAACTTAACTTTACCATTATTGCTTAAATACAATAGCAATTACAATAAACACGATAACCGTTTTTATGTAGCAGCAGGTGTTATAGTAAACTACTCAGTAACCAACAGCATTTACACTGAATACAGCAAAAACGGAATTGATTATGAAAACCGTGCAAGTGGCGACTTTTTTGTAAACCGTTTACGTGCCGATGCAACAGTAAGAATAGGTTACAGCTTTGCCAGTGTATTTGTTAACTATGGTTTGGTTCCTTTGTTTGAAACCGCAAACGTGGCCGATACAAGAACCATTCAAACAGGTATAGCTTTTAATTTTTAATAAAATAAACAATAAAGAAAAACGAAACTCAAACAGTTTCGTTTTTTTTTGCTTTACAGTGTAGTGTATTATGAAAACTATTTTAATTACAGGCTCATCAACAGGAATAGGTAAAGCTACTGCTATATATTTTGCAGAAAAAGGTTGGAATGTGGCAGCCACCATGCGCAATACCGAAAACGGAAAAGACTTATCAGCATACCCCCATGTAAAAGTATTGGTGTTGGATGTAATGAACCAAGCCAGTATTGATAAAGCCATAGAAGAAACCATTGCCCTATTTGGCCGCATAGATGTGTTGTTTAACAATGCGGGTTATGCCCTGGTGGGTGCTTTTGAAGCCATGAGCGAAGAGCAAATTAAAAAACAGTTTGATACCAATGTGTTTGGGGTAATGAATGTAACACGTGCCATTTTGCCTTATTTCAGAAATAAGCGCAGTGGAACCATCATCAATACTACTTCGATGGGCGGTTTGTTTACCTTCCCCTTATACAGCGTTTACCATGCTACCAAGTGGGCTTTAGAAGGTTTTATGGAATCGTTACACTACGAGTTGAAACCATTTAATATACGCGTTAAGAACATAGAACCCGGTGCTATCAGAACCGATTTTTATGACCGTTCGCTCCAATTGGTATCTATGGCAGCATACGATGCTTATGTAAAAACAGCGCATCACAATATGTTAAATGCAACAGCCAATGCATCCAATGCAGAAGTAGTAGCCAAAGAAGTATTTAAAGCCGCTACCGATAACAACTTCAGACTGCGTTATCCCGTTGGTGGAGGCTCATCATTATTACTTTTTATAAGAAAGCTAGTACCCTTAAATATATTTTTTGCCTTAATGCGCTGGCAGGTAGAAAAGGGTTTTAAAAAATAAGGCATCATACAAATGGATATATAGTATTTGCATGCAATACTTAAAAAGCATTTAAATTATTTAGAGGGTTTGAATACCTGTTAAAAGTAATGGTAGATAGGGCAGAGTAAGAATAAAACATTAATTTTGGCCGTTTGTTAAAGTAATGGAAAGCTAATAAGAATAGCGGCAAGATTATTGTCGTTTCAATTACTTTAAAATTAATAATTCAATATGATAGAGGATAAACCTGTTTTAAAGGGAAAAGAAATACCGTTAACAGTTAGCGAATATGTTAGCAGGCTTCGCTCTTTAACAGCCATTCCAACATCCAATTTTCTACTATCAACCATTCAGTTTTGGAATGACGAGCAAACAGTAAAGTTTTATGCCATAGAGGAGGCATTGTTACTGGTGCATTTAAAACCACCCTTTGGCTGTCCCTTTGCTTATGTATTGTGTACTGAAATTACTGATGAATTGATAAACTGTTGTATGGCTATTATACAGCCATTAGGTGTATTTAAATTACGTGTTACCGAAGCCACAAATAGTTTAAGCAATTATGTTTTACAAGCTGAGTTAGATGAGAACGAATATGTTTACCAATTAAAAGACTTGGCTGAATTAGCAGGTAGTAAATATAAAAAACAACGCAATGCTTTAAAAAAAGTAGTGAAAGAAAATGAGGCCATTCAATTCAATGTATACGAATTAAAAGATTACACTGAAATAGAAGCGTTAACTACTTTTTGTAAAGAATGTATAGAAGCTAAATCAGATAAAAGCGATTCGAATACCGTTAACTTAAACAAAGAATGGCTTGCCTTTAACAAGTGTATAGCCTTGCGAAAAGAGCACCCATTAAAATTGGCTGTTGTAACCATAGCCGGTAAGTTAAGCGGTTTGCTTATTTTCGAGGAGCTTAACAAAGACTGGATAGTAGGGCATTTTTTTAAAACAATAAATGGTTTAGGTGTGTATTTGTTAAATGCATTCAGTACTTTTATGCTTAGTCAAAATTATTCATACTTCAATTTCCAAGAGGATAGAGGCGTGGAGTCGTTGCGTTATTTTAAGCAGCAATTAAATCCAATCAGTTATTTAAAGTCGTATCAAGTTATCAGTAAATAGTATGAAAGTTTGGTTAAATAGAATATTACTGTTTTTAACGGGAGCCACTACGTTTACGGCCATTAACTATAGTTTCGATTTTATTTTATACCCCTTTGTTATTTACCATATGGGTGTATTGTATGGTTTCTTTATCATGATACTGCTTTCGTTTTTATTTTGCTGGCTGTACTTTATTATATATGATTATTTAAAGCGCGATTTTTTAGGCATTGAATATTCAAAAGAAAAAATGAATGCCATTATTGCCAACGAGGAGAGCGTAGGCTTGAAATTATTATTGGTTAAAATATTGCGTAAAAGCAGGGCTTTCCTATTTATATTTTTGTCTATTTACTTTGATCCGTTTGTGGCAGTGGCCTTTGAGCGTAAAGGTAATTTTGAATACAATGGTTTAAGTGCCCGCGATTGGCGCTTATTTATTTTGAGCTTATTTATCAGCAATGGGTTTTGGGCAAGCACTGTATTTTTAGGCTTATCGTTTTTTGAGTTTGTGCTAAAACTAATCAAAGACTGGTGGTATTTGTTAGGGCAATAAGTGCGCTATTGTTTCATTATTTTTTTAGTAATTACTAAATCGCCAATGATGGTTTGTACTATATACAAACCGCTTTGCAATGTCTTTAATTCGCTCAGATCAATTTCTATATTATTGTTACCTACTGTAAAGGTTTTATTTAATTTTAGTTGCCCTGATAAATCATACACTTTAAGGGTACAATCACCTATCGTTTTGTTTGAATTTATTTTTATATAACAAGTTTCACTAAACGGATTGGGGTAAAATAGTATATTGGTTAATGAAGGCGCATCAACACTTACTGTTTTAGAGTAGTGGTAAGCACCATCGTAATCCAATTGTTTTAACCTGTAATATATTTTGTTGCCAAAGCTGTTGGCATTACCAAGGTCGTTTAACGCATCAGTGTATTGGTAATTTTGAACACGCAATGAATTGCCTACTCCTTTTACAAAGTTTATTTTAGTAAATAAGCTGTTATCGAAAGAGCGCTCTATGTCAAAACCATTATTGTTTATTTCAGTAAGCGTACTCCACTGTAATAGTATTTTACTGTCAATATTTTCTGCATTGAAGCTAAGCCATTTTACAGGCAATGTAATAGAGGAAGCAGCAAAGCTTTTGGTATTGTATAAGCTAAAGGTAGAGTCGCCATTGTAATCGAAAATAGCAATATGGTAAGTAGGAGTGCCCGCTATATTGTTATAAACAGGTAGCATACTGTTAGCAGTGCCATTATATACCACATAATTATTGGTGCCTACTTGCGTACCCAATCCAAAAGTATCTTTGGCTATGTATTTGGTTCCATTTACCGGTAATGCATTTACAGGCCCTGAGCTATTAGCTATAATTAATCGTTTAGTACCATTGCCTTTGGTAAAGCTGTTTATTCTAAAGTTAGCCGTGCTTGATGAAAAGTTTGCTAACACAATATTACTCGAAGCAATTTGTGGTGTAGCAATAAAACCACTGCCAATCATAGCAAATGCCTGTGGCGCTGCATTAAGTAAAGTGTTTTTATGTTTTACTTTAATGGTATAAAACCCGGTAGGTAAATTAGTAGCATAAATTTGTTCCACATTGTCCCTGTAATTATCGCCCGTAGTGGCTGCTGCGCTTGGGTTGTACGGATTTAGTATAAATGGCGTGTATATTTGATTGGTAGTATTATTAATCAGCCTAAGGTCTAAATCGTTTACCAAACGCAATATACTATCGTTTAATGCAGGCGGGCGGACTAACGCAGTTGGGTCCGTCCAACTAATGGTTATTTTAGTTGTGTCTGTATTGTTTATGTAGATAGGTAATTCAAATGAATCAGTATTGTTTAAACTGTATTCACGTATCATGTTTTTTGATGAATCGCTAATCAGTTGTGCTGCTTTGGCTATGTTTAACAAACCCCATCCGCTTTCGTAATTGGGGCCTAACGTGGCTTTGCAATTATCAGCAGTATGAATAGCCAAACCTTTTAGCGTAGCCGCTTTCATCCATTTGTTATTGGTGTTATAATAATGTTGTTGTAAAAGATACAACGAACCACTTGCCGCAGCTGATGCACCTGAAGTACCACCCAGACTTGTATAAGCAGAGTCGTGTGTACTGTTTGGTGTTACTGTTGTACCAGTTCCGGTTACTACATCCGGTTTTATACGGCCATCATCAGTTGGTCCCCAACTGCTATAACTATAAGTATTAATAGGAGCAGTAATAAACCCGTTGCTTTGTATGGGTACTGCACCTACCGAAAGTATATTTTTAGCCGTGCCGTATGTTACTACGCAATCATAAGGGCCAACGGTATCGCGGGTAGTATAGCTTAATGTCCATGCAGAGCCATTCCAGATATAATGTGGTGTGTTGGGTGCTAACTTATTTCCACGGTCATTGCCAACCGCTTTTACTATTAAATAATACGGGTTGGTATAAGCAATGCTGTCCCATTGTTTGGTGGTATTATCATAAAAGCCAAACTGCCAGTCTTTGGTAGTGCTAATGGTGGTGTCGCCTAACCAATAAGTATTGGGGCCACTCACAAACCAAGCCGCCAAGTCACCATACGCATGGTTTGATAGCAGTAAACCATTTGCTGCCGCAGCCATTTCAGCTATATCGTTATCGTAAACCCAAGCCTTTAAATTACTTTGGTAAGCCATTCCTTTTGCATTGGCATCAACGCCACCGGCTACCAGTATGCCTGCTATATTGTTGGAGTGACCTAACAATATAGTATTGGTATCCATTTGAGTTACGCGTCCTATAAATTCTTTATGAGTTGCCCTGATGGCTCCACCATCCCACATGCCTAATTTGTTTACACCTAAACCTGTTAAATTTAATCCTAAACCTCCAGCAGGCCAAACTTTATTTACACTAAGGGTATTGGCTAAACCTATATTGGTACAGGTAGTTTTATAACTCGGAAATCCATTGTCAGCAAAACCACTGAACTGAATTTTGTCCTGATTAAGTGTAATTGGATTTTGTTTGAACAAAAATAAATTGCGGTATTGCGCTAAATTGTTTTGGTATTTTTTGTAGAGTAAAAGCACTGCATCAGGCTGCGCTAACAGCCAAAGTGGTAGTAAGGTAATAACTACTATAAGCGCTTTTGGTTTCATAATCATTTTATAGTAAAACAAATATATTTATTTTACTATAAAATACGGTTAAAGTATTGCGCCAAGTAATAACCCATACTAAAGTTGGCTTGCAGTAAATAACCTCCTGTTGGTGCATCCCAATCAAGCATTTCGCCCATGCAAAAAGTATTGGGTATTTTGGTCAGCGCTAAGTTGGCATCAACTTCAGTTAAGGCTATACCACCAACGGTTGAAATGGCTTCGTCAATAGGAGCAGTACCTATAACAGTAAGCGGAAGATTTTTTATCTTATAAGCTAATATTTCTGCACTTAAAAATTCTTCTTTGGTTAATATAGCTTTTAACAAAGCTGCTTGTGTCGCATTGATGTTTAAATCAAATTTCAGTATTTCGCTTATCGATTTTTGTTCATTGCCTAACTTCTTCTCAATAGCTACCTGATGTAATGTTGGTTTTAAATCAATGGATAGATGAGCTTCGTTTTTTGAATTCAGTTGAGCTCTTATTTTATTGCTTAAAGCGTATATCGCTCCACCTTCTAGTCCTAATTTGGTAATAGCCAATTCACCTTTTTTAGTTAAGCTGCCACAAGTGGCCGCAATGTTTTTTAAATATTGCCCTTCGTGCTCGTTGATAAAATCAGCAGGCCATGTTATTTCAAATGCACAGTTTGATGCCTGAAAAGGAATGGTTTTAATGCCTTGGTTGACAAATAAGGAAAGCCATGTTCCGTCAGAACCTGTTTTAGCCCAACTGCTGCCTCCTAATGCAAAAACAGTATAGTCGCTGCTTATATGTGTAGTTTCGGTTGGTGTTTTAAATACCAGTTCATCATTGTTCCAACCTAACCATTCATATTGTGTTTGAATACTTACATTGTTTTGCTTTACCTGATTAACAATGGTGTTTAATACTTCAATGGGTTTTAAATCTTTTAATGGAAATACTCTTTTGCTGGAACCAATAAATGTTTCAATACCTATTTGGTGTAACCAGTATTGTAAATCGTTATTGTTAAAAGTTTCAAAAAAAGGCTTTATAAATTTAACAGGTGTATACTTATTAATAAACTCTTGCGGAACCTCAGAGTGTGTTATGTTTAAACCACCATCACCAGCCACTAAAAACTTACGGCCAACGGCAAAGTTTTTTTCATAAATAGTTACATCAAAAACCTGTGTGTTTATTTGTGCGGCTAGCATTAAAGCCGATGGGCCTCCACCAATGATGGCAATTGTTTTTTTACTCATGAATGTAAGCGCAAAAATGCTTATTTAATGTTTTAAAACAACTGCATAATCATACTAAATAAATACCCGAACAAAAAACAGGTCATTCTCCTATAAGAATGACCTGTTTTTATTTTAATGAATTGAATAAGTTAATTAGTTGGACCGTTGTCTACTGTTGCTTCTATCGTAGCTTGAATATTTGTAGGTAAGTTACTTAAAATATTGTAGCCGGTTGCTGCTTCAATAGCATCTACTGAAGTTCTGTAAGTTCCCCATGAGCTGCTCACTGTGTTTATATTAGGTGTGTTTACCGCAATTACACGTGTGCTGGTAGTTACACGGCTTACATCATTGGTGCCTTGTGTTAATACTACAATTACTTTCCATACATTGCTGGGAACAGTAATGTTTCCATTGTTAATGGTATTGAATGTGCCGTTTGAACCAGTACCACCAATTCCATAAGAACCCATAATAACATATACTTCATTGCCGGCATTAACCAATGTACGGGTATAGTTTTCTAGGTTAGCCCATGTTTGTTGGTTATTATTAGGTGCCTGAGGTATCATATTAGTCATTAAAAAAGTAGCTGAATTATTGGCAACAGTTGAAGTTCTGTCTGCTGACGGGCAGTTATGACCTCTGTCAAAACCACTACCTGAATAGCTTGTACTGCCTACTTGGTACCAACCGGCAGGTAAGGTAGCATCGGCTCTAAAATCATCCTGACGAGCGGCTGAACCTAACCAGTTTGGCCCTACATACCAGCTAACCCAATTAGCGGTAGCTCTGGAGCGGTTGTATGAAAGAATAAATTGTGTTTTTTGCATTAAATAGTTGTTTTCGTTGCTTATTACATTGGTTGCACCACTTGGGTTACCCATAGCCATGTGGTCACCGTCAACACCTCCGCCAGTTCCTCCACCGCTATTGTCATTTATAACAAAATCATCAATATTGATACGGTTGGTACCACCTGAAATTTTTCTGATTTCGAAACGAACGTTACCTGTAACTGACATAGTAAAGGTGGCTGTTTGTAAAGTAGTGGCAGAAGTAGTAATGGTTGAACCTACTTTGCTGTATGAGGTTCCGCTGTTTGTAGACATCCATAACTCCCAGGTACTGTTTGCATCTGTTCCGTATTTGGCATGTTGAATAGTTACACTTGATGCACCAGTAGTGGCATTAAACTGCATAGTTAATTTACCTGTATTTCTAATGCGTACTGATTTAGTTCCATTTTTAGGATCGCTGCTGGTGTTACCAATTAAGGCATCATCTAAATTCCAGCTACCAGAGCTAAGCGAAATAGCAGCAGCGGCATAGGCTGTTTTTGTTCCACTTTCAAAGTTTTCCGGAAAACCACTTGTAATGGCTAAAGTACTTGTACTGGATGGATTTTGTTTAGTGGTGTTTGGGGTATTGGCAAGTGTTGGACTGGTGTTTTCTTTTGAACATGCACTTAATACTAATAGTCCGATAATAGTAATAGCGAGGTACTGTTTAATTTGTTTCATGATTATATGGTTAAATATCATGCAAATTATCAGCCTTGAAGTTATTTAATTAACAAGCATTTATTAAGAATCAATTATCAAATGGTAGCTCTACTATTAATTGTTTACTCTTCAAAAAAAGCAATGTTTCCACCCACCCAATCAAAGTCTTTATTGTAACGTACACCAATCATTTTACCTCTGCTCATACGTCCTAAGTTGGTAGCTAATGTTGGCCGTTCATCGCCATCGGGCCAAAGGTACATCATGCGTATTTCGCATTTAACACCTCCTACAGGCGATTGAATGGCTGCTGCATAATTTACTTTTTCCTGTAAAATCCAATTCTCCGGGTCTTTTATGTTCTCCATGTCTGCTGGTTTTACATCTATAATAACCCCCATTCCACTAAAGCTGAACAGGGGTTTTAAAACATAGTTTTCCAAATCTGTTGGAATGCTTTTTAGCTCATGTAGAAAATAGGTATTGGGTACAAATTTGTTTCTTAAAAAAGGCATGGTGTATTTGCTGATTCTATAAAACCAATGTGGATGCGTAATCCATTCTACATCTAAATCATCTTGTAAATTAATGCTGTATGTAAAATCAGGATTGGCTGCTAAGTCATCAAAAATTAAACGGTTGTATATGCGTTTTACTGCTATTTCTTTTCCTTCTTTCTGGTAAAAAACTTTGTTGCCTTTTTGTATTAACTCGCTTAAGCAAACTATTGGTATGCCTAAGTTGGCTACAGTCGCATAAAAATCAATCCTCGTTTTTTGCTCATGGGGTTTCAGGTCCATGAGTATAACCTGTTCAGGATTGCAATTGCCAATAATGGTTTTACGCAACAAGGCTAAATAAGAATGGTGGTTTAAGCCGCTGCTGTAATGCGAAAAGTTATCGGGACAGTAAAACCACTTTTTGTATTCAAGGCCAATAATATCTTCCCAGGCATACAAGCTGGGAAAGCCTTGCAGCTCTATGAGTTTAGGTATAAAATTTCCTTGTTCATCTTGGCAAATACCAAAATCAATACAAATAAAATGAGGGTGTTTGCCTTCATTTTGCATGCGTAAATTTTTGGGTATGGCTTTTTCTGTTATTTCTTTAAAGTTGGGTTTAACTATTACATCTACTATTTGCTCGCAGGCTGAAACCAATTTTTGCTTTAAGTTTTTGTCAACAAACATCGGTGTTTCGGCTATTCTAAACACTACATCCTGTTGGTATAAATTATTTAAATGCTGCACAAAACTTTCGTAATGTGCCTGCTTAAATGTTTCGTTATACTTTTTGCGAATAGCGGCTATCATGCACTTACTTGTTTTTGTTGAACAGATAACAAAGCATTGTCTAAAAACTGTGGAATAATAAGGCTTTGGGTAAGCATAATTTTATCTTCATCATGCAGGGTTGCTATCATGGTATTGTATTTTTCTATACCATGGTTTTCTATGACCAATTGTTTTTTCTCTTCGCTTTGCCAATAATGTAACATGCCTTCAGCATCGGCTTCCGGATGAAATTGTGTGCCTACCATTTCCGGACTGAAACGAATAGCCATCAATGCTCTTTCTAACGATACATGTGGGCGCAGTTTTTCTAAGGCTAAAATCTGTGCACCCATTTTTTCTATTTTGCTATCATTAGGTGCTATAACCTGCCATTTACGTGAATCAACTATGTAAAAAGGGCGTGGCAGGTTTTTAAAAATTAAGTCGCCTAAACCTTCATCGGTTGAGAAAACAGGGTAAGTGCCAAACGATTCGCTTTTACGTAAACATACATCGCCTAAATTAAAATGATGGCACATCACCTGAAACGAATGGCAAATGAAAAAGATGTGTTTTTTATCGGTTGCTGTTTTATTGTGCTTCATTACATCTTTTACAAACTTTATATAGTTCTTTTCCCAGCCTTCATTATCTACAGGGCTTCCGGGGCCACCACTGGAAATATAAATATCATAATCTAAAGTAGGTTTCTCTTGTTTACCTCTTATATCAAATACTGTTTTTTGTATGGCTACGCGATGATTGGCAGCATAGTTATCCAGTATCTGGTGTATGTTTCTCATGCCTTGGTTTTCTGTACCGTTGTACATATCAAGGATGGCTATTTTAATATTTTGCATATGTTTATTTTTTATACGTTTGTTCCTATTAATGTTTGTGTGCTTATAAAATCAACCACATCTTTTAAATTATTGGTTTGTTGGAATACTGCCAACTGCCTGTCGGCACCGGTGCCTCGCTCTAACATTTTTTGTACATAATCTATTTCATTCCTACTGCCTAGTTCATCTACCACATCGTCAATAAAATCCAACAGTTCATATATTAACGATTTGGTATCTACTTCACATTCCTTTCCAAAATCTACCATTTTTCCATCAATGCCATAACGCGATGCACGCCATTTGTTTTCGTTTAACAAGGCTCTTTTGTAAATAATAAAGTTTAAGTTTTGACTGCGCAGTTTGTATAGCTTGGCACATAAAGCCTGAAATATGGCGGTTATGGCTAAGGTTTCATCTAACAGCATGGGTATATCACAAACCCTGAACTCTACTGTATCAAAAAACGGATGCACACGTAAGTCCCACCATATTTTTTTAGCATTGTCAATACAATTGGTTTTAACCAAAAGCCTCACATAATTATCGTACTCTTCAATGGTTTCAAAAAAATCAGGAATACCGGTACGTGGAAACTTATCAAATACTTTGGTGCGAAATGATTTAAAACCCGTATTGCGTCCTTCCCAAAAAGGGGAGTTGGTAGAAAGGGCATATACATGCGGTAAAAAATAACGTACCGAGTTGGCTATATGAATGGCCATTTCGCGGCTTTCCATACCCACGTGTACATGTAAACCAAAAATTAAATTAGAGCGGGCAGCATCTTGTAATTCATTTACTATTTCGTTGTATCGAGGGTGTTCGGTAATGAGTTGTTGCTCCCATTTACTAAACGGATGGGTACCACTTGCACCAATACGTAAACCTAAATCGCCTGCCACGTTATGAATGGTTTTACGTAAATTGGCTAAATCAATACGGGCTTCGCTCATGTTACGGCAAATACCTGTTCCAACCTCTACCACGGCTTGATGCATTTCTGCTTTTACCTGGTCGTCAGTTAATATTTTAGCTGCAGCTTCTACTATTTTCTGGTCATGCGATTTGAGCTCCCGGGTAACGGGGTCAATAACCATGTATTCTTCTTCAATGCCTACTGTAAATTTACTTAAATTCATCGTTCATCCACTTATAGTTTATACTTGTTTGGCTGACTTAGCTACTTTTTTAGCTGTGGTTTTTTTAGCAGGTGTTTTGCTTTTGCCTACAGCCTGGCTAATAAAATTACCCCACGATAAATTATCCTGATTGGTATTTTGTGCTTTGGCTCTTTCTATCGCATAATCGGCCATAGTGTTTACTACCCAATCAAAATTTTCCTGCCCCACACTTTCAACCGATGAGTCAGGAGCAGGGTTACAAAAATCAATAGCATAAGGAATTCCATCACGCACAGCAAACTCAACGGTGTTAAAGTCGTAACCTAAACCTTGGTTTAAACGCAGCGTATAATCTGTAATGGTTTCTAATGTTTTAGGATCAGCCGTTTCCCATTCCGCCTGATAACGCAAGTGGTGTGGATTGCGTGGTTCGTACTTCATTATTTTTACATGCTTACCGCCTACGCAGTAACAACGGTAGTATTCAGTAAATATAATTTCTTCTTGCAGCAACATAACCAACTGACCTGTTTCCTGATGCTTTTCAAAAAACTCGTTGGCATCATGTACTTTATAAACACTTTTCCAGCCGCCACCATCGTGGGGTTTCATGTATGCCGGAAAACCAATATGTGCAAACATGGCTTCCCAATCCAATGGCATAATCATATTGCGAAACGAATTTTCGTTGGTATCATCTGGCCTTTCATTGGAAGGCAATAAAAAAGTTTTAGGAACCGGAACACCTAATTTTACAGCTAAGCAATTGTTAAAAAACTTTTCATCGGCACTCCACCAAAATGGGTTATTGATAATGGCTGTGCCCATTAAAGCCGCATTTTTTAAGTAAGCCCTGTAAAAAGGTACATCCTGACTAATACGATCAACAATAACTGCATAACCGCTATCCGAAGCTTGTTCCAGTTTATCGAGTTTTACAAACTCAGCTACCATGTCTTTTTCACCACGGCTATTAATGGCATCAATAAATGCTTGCGGAAACGAATTTTCCTGTCCGAATAAAATACCAATTTTTTTCATGGCTTTTAGTGTTTATCGTTAGTAATGTTTTATGAATTAAATTAAGGAGAGATAATGCGGAAACATATCGCGCCAAACAGGCCAGTCGTGCCCGCCAAAGGGTCTTACATCAAGCCAATGGTCAATACCTTTGCTGTGTAATAGCTGGCTCATTTCTTCGTTGGCTGTTTTACACATATCGCCTTCGGCTGTACCTAAAAATATTTTCATGTTCCATAAATCCGGATGGTTATTAGCAGGTATAAAATCAGGTGGATTATTGAAGTAAATATTGTCATCGTAATAGCCAAACACTTGGTCTTTTATATCAAATTTAGCACCCATGCTAATCATGGCATGCACGTTTTCCGGATGTTTAAAAGCGTAATTGGCAGCATGGTAACCACCAAAGCTGCAACCTGCTGTTATTACCCTGTCAAAACCTGTTTCTGCTTTGGCACGTGGCACCAGTTCATGGTGTAACATGTTATCGTAACAAGTGTGGTTATAAGCTCTTGTGTATGCGTCAACATGTTTGTTATACCAGCTTAATTCGTCAATACCATCAATACAATATATTTTTACTAAACCATTGTCAATAAAGCTGGCTGCCGATTCAATTAATTTAAAATCTTTGTTTTGATAATACCTGCCCATAGAAGTAGGGAAAGCAATGACGGGCATTCCTTTTTCCCCAAATACTTGCATTTCTATTTCTTTGTCTAAGTTGGGGGAGTGCCACTTAAAATAATTTTCTATCATAGGCTTAGGTTGGGGTAATAAGTATTTACATCGTTGGGTAGCTTATGCTGTGATTTTGAATGGTATAACGTACACACAAATACGTTTTTTTTATATACAAAAGCAATGAATTATTTAATTTTTAATTTTGTTGATGTTTGATTTAAAAGCGCTTAACATTGTAACCTTTTAAATGAAAGCCCTCCGTCAGTTATTACTTTTTAAGTCAAATGCATTAAACCGTTCTGTTCATGCTGATTTAATTTTACCTGCACAAATTGACCCGGCACAAGCTTATTCTTTATTGGTTTTAAATGATGGACAGGATATGCAGGCGTTGCATATACAACATATTTTAGAGCAGCTATGGAGTAAAGGTATATGCAAGCCTTTTATATTAATTGCACCGCATACGCAAGATAGAATGGTTGAGTATGGTGTAACCGGTTATGTAGATTTTAAACAACGTGGTTCTTTGGCTAAGCAGTACACCCAATTTATTGTGGAAGAGTTAATACCTCAATTGCCTGAACGCTTACAGTTAAATGTGTTTAAAGAGCATGTAATAGGTGGTTTTAGTTTGGGTGCATTGTCGGCATTTGATATAGCCTGGAACAACCCGCAGGTGTTTAGCAAAGTAAGTGCATGCAGTGCTTCGTTTTGGTGGCGTAGTAAAGATTTAGATGAGGGTTATACCGATGCAGATAGAATAATGCACAAGGTTGTAAAAGAAACCAAGCATAAACCGGCATTACAAATATGGATTCAATGCGGTACTTTAGATGAAACGGCTGATAGAAACAACAACGGTATTATAGATAGTATTGACGATGCTTTGGATTTAATAAAAGAACTGGAGCTAAAAGGATTTACCCAACATATAGATTTGTTTTACCACGAAATAATAGGAGCTAAGCATACTCTGGAAACCTATGGTTTAATGTTACCCCAGTTTTTGCGTTGGGCATTTCCAAACAACTAATTAAAAATCCACATCAGTAAAGGCTTTAAGTTGTATTTTTACTATTTTTGATATTGGATAAATACAAAAAATATGTGGTATAAAATCATTACAACTTTAAATGAGTATACAGCGACTAATAAATTGCTTGACACAATCAAATTTAAAAAGACAAAAGCGAATGGTGTTATACTGCTATTTCAAATAGATGCAACCACTTATTATCTATACTTAGAGTATTGGGAGAATGATAAGATACTTTTCGAAATTGCCAATCCGGAATTTAGTGTGAGGAGAATTGGAGAACAAGAACCTATTGGAGTAACAAAGGAAAACGTTATTTATAAGCCAGAAGATTAATTATTTCTCAACATAAATTTTGCTACGGAAATCTTATATTTGGTTATGAAAAAGTGGAGGTTAGACCCTTTAGAAGTTGTCAGAAATTATTCAAACTATGAAATTGTTGAATCGGATACAATTATTCTTTTAACATTTCTCGAAAAAGCATACTATCAACAGAACAAAAGAACATTACGAAAGGTTAAGAATATTTCTTTTGATGATACACTAATGCAAATAACTATACATTCTTTGACACCAATAGAAGGAGAACCAGAAAACATGTCTTATAATATGAGAGTTGCTTTTTCATATAAGGAAGAGTATTGCTTTTGGGTATATTTTGATGACGAACGAATTCGTGTTTTTACTATGCATAAACTTCTAGGTTTAGACAGTTAAATTCTAAAGATAGTTATAAGGTAGAAGATGTTGTTGGTTCAATTAAAAGGGTAAACGAAAAGTGTAGCATTTATGTATGGGCCATTTATCTATTTATTTTTTACTGCTTTTTTTAATGGGCTTGCCATATTTTAAACGCATTTTTTCTGCGTGCGGAATTTTACTGTTGGTTTTTAAATTCTTTGCTTTCTTTTGGTGGAAAGCAGGTCCTGCTAAGTCTTTTTTAGGTTTTTTTACCAGTATGTTTTTCATTTTTATTACCGGTATTTCTTCCTTTATCAGCACATTCGAAACCACTAAATCATCAGGTGTTTGGAGCAATTCAATTTTAAGTTTAATCAATGCTTCAATGTTATTGCGGTATACTTGTTCCTTTTCAGTAGTTAACGTAATAGCTATACCTTTTTTATCAGCACGACCCGTACGCCCAATTCTATGCACGTAACTTTCTGGTATTGGTGGCGTATCAAAATTAATTACGTGGGTAACTTCTGTTAAGTCCAATCCACGTGCTATAATATCAGTAGCAATTAACACACGGCAGTTACCGCTGTCAAAGTTGGTGATGGTGGCAAAACGTTTGTTCTGTGCTTTGTTAGAGTGAATATAATCTACTACCTGTTTGCCTAGTATAGGTTGTAAAATACTAAACAATAAATCAACCATGCTTTTGGTACTTAAAAACACAATTACCTTGGTCATTTCAGGATGCTCCTTTAATAAAAGCGGTATTAAGTTAGCTTTGGTATTAAAGTTTTTTACGTTGTATCCTGTTTGAACAATATTTTTTAAAGGCGTAATATCAGTAGCAGCTTCCACCTTTACGGGGTCGTTAAAATACAGTGCAATTAAATTTTCTACTTCCGGTATCATGGTAGCCGAAAACAAAATGTTCTGGTGTTTTGGTGGCAATAAATCAAATATGCGCGATAACTGGTATTTAAAACCCAAGTCTAGCATTTCATCAACCTCATCAATTACCAGTTTTTTAATGGTTTTGGTTTTAATGGTATCACTCAGTATTAAATCCAATAAACGCCCGGGAGTAGCTACTAAAATATCTAAACCTGCTAAAATTAAATCTTTTTGCGGAGCCATATTTACGCCACCAAAAACGCCACCTACTTTTACATCCATGTAAGTAGTTAATTTCTCTACTTCGCCAACTACCTGTTTTACCAACTCGCGTGTAGGCACTAAAATAAGCACCTGAATGGTTTTTTGGTGTGCAAATTTTATATCGCGTAAGCACGGTAAAAGGTAAGCAAATGTTTTACCCGTTCCCGTTTGCGCTATACCCAATACGTCCCTGCCCGATAAAATGAGCGAAAATGTTTTTTCCTGAATAGGTGTAGGTTCACTAATACCTAGGTCGTTAAGGGCATTTAATAAAGGATTGCTTAGGTTTAATTGGTCAAATGTCATACAGTTGAGTTTTGTGCAAAGGTAAGCTATAAGTTGGGTTGTTTAGCATGTTTAGTTACAGGCAGGCAACTAATTGAATTCGAAAACGGCTTGTGTTTGCGGATTAACCAGTTTAAAGCTTTTGCGTTCATTGTTTACATAACAATGAATGAGGTTACTTTGCTCCGGCAAAAAGTCGTATAAAAGGCTGTTGGAAATGCTTATTTTATTACTGTTTGCCCCATTGGCTTCAAAATAACACCAAGTAGCTTCTTCTTCTATTTCGTAACCAATACAATGTAAGGTCAGGTTTTTATTGGCTGTGTTTATAACCAACCTGTCTTTAAAATATTTTTCTAAAAAGGCATTGAGAGCTGTATCTTTTTTATTTAAAACCGTTTTTACTTTATACAGTTTGAATAAAGCATTTTGTAAATCATCGGTAAACAGGCGGCAACTGATAGCTGCGGTATTGTTTTTATTGAATTTTATTTCGGTTACACTCACATAAAACGGGTGAGGCATTTTAGCCGAAATGCTTATTAAAAAAGCACTTACCGCTAAAATAAAGAGCATTTTAGTATTTAGTTTAAATTGCTTTTTTTGCATGGTACAACATTACATATTTTGAACGACTTTACTATTTGGTTTTTACTTGGCTTAGAACATATTGCCGACTTAAAGGCTTATGACCATATTTTATTTTTGGTGGCACTTTGCAGTGTTTACCAAATAGCGCAATGGAAAAAACTTTTAGTATTGGTTACGGCTTTTACCGTAGGTCATTGTGTAACATTGGCACTAAGTACTTTCCAAATTATTACCATTCCCGGTGCTATTATTGAATTGCTTATTCCCATTACTATTGTTATTACCGCAGGTTTTAACTTAAAGCGGGTTGGGCAGGAAACAATGGTTATTACACCCTTTCAGTATTTAATGGCATTGCTTTTTGGCTTAATACATGGCTTGGGCTTTTCGTATTTATTGCGCTCATTACTGGGCAAAACAGATTCAATCGTTCAACCCCTCTTTGCCTTTAACGTAGGTCTTGAAGCCGGTCAAATAATTATTATACTTTGTATTTTATTTATTTCTATGTTTATCGACAAATTATTTCCCACTCGCCTGCGCAATAAAAAAATAGTGATACTGGTAGCAGTTATTGCAGTTGCTTTAACCATGTGTGCAGAAAGGTGTTTTTACTTATTTAACTAAAACCCTATGAAGAAAAATATACTTAACCTGTTTTTTATGAGCCAAGTGGTGTTTGTATGCCTGTCAGTAAAGGCGCAGAATACCCGCAACAATCCAACCTCCAACCACGGAAACAAATTTGAACAGTTAGGTACTACCTTACCCGATGCCAATACGTACCGTGCTGCATCAGGTGCGCCCGGCCATCAATACTGGCAACAAAGAGCCGATTATAAAATAGATGCTTTTTTAGATGAAAAGCAATTGCGTTTACATGGCGATGAAAAAATAACCTATTACAATAACTCGCCCGATGTATTGAGTTATTTGTGGTTACAGCTAGACGAAAACCAGCACAATCCTAAGAACGATGCCAACTATTTTGATGGCAGCGAAAAAAGTTTTCCTATTACCAAAAACCAATTAGAAGGACTGGATGTAGCAAAAAACTTAAACGGATGTGGTGTAAACATATTAAGCGTAACGGACAGTGCCGGAAAAGCTTTGCCTTATACCATTAACCTGACCATGATGCGTATAGATTTACCTATAGCATTAAAACCCAAACAAAAAGTTACGTTTAAAATAAAATGGAATTACAAACTTCCGGAGCGTATGAAAATAGGAGGCAGGGGAGGTTATGAGTTATTTGCTGACGATGGCAACAGCGTGTTTACCATTACACAATGGTACCCACGTATGTGTGTGTACAGCGATTACCAGGGCTGGAACAATAAACAGTTTACCGGCAGAGGCGAGTTTTCATTGGTGTTTGGCAATTTTGAAGTAAATATGAAAGTACCCGCTGACCACGTAGTAGGCTCAACAGGCGTTTGCTCCAATTATGCCGAAGTATTAAGTGCAGAGCAATTGGCCAGATACAACCAATCCAAAAAAGCATTGCAACCCATAGAAGTAGTAACCTTAGCAGAGGCTAAGCAACGCGAAAAAAATCCGGATACGGTAAACTATAAAGTATGGAAATACAAAGCAGAAAACGTACGCGATTTTGCTTGGGGAAGCTCCCGTAAATTTATATGGGATGCCATGGGTATAAACGTGGAAAACAAACCCATTATGTGCATGAGCTATTATGCCAAAGAAGCGTATGGCTTATACAACCGTTATTCAACCAAAACAGTAGCACATACCATTAAAACCTATTCAAAATTCACCATTCCTTATCCGTACCCTGTAGCCATTAGTGTAGAGGCCGCTAACGGCATGGAATACCCGATGATTTGTTTTAACTATGGCCGAACTGATGAAGATGGTACTTATAACTCACGCACCAAATACGGTATGTTAGGTGTTATTATACATGAAGTAGGGCATAACTTTTTCCCTATGATTATCAATAGCGATGAACGCCAATGGAGCTGGATGGACGAAGGCTTAAATACTTTTGTGCAGTTTTTAACCGAGCAGGAGTTTGATAACAATTATCCTTCATCGCGTGGGCCGGCACATAAAATGGTTGATTACATGCGCATGCCTAAAAACCAGTTGGAACCTATTATGACCAATAGCGAAAATATAGCGCAGTTTGGTAACAATGCCTATGGCAAGCCAGCTACTGCTCTAAATATATTACGCGAAACGGTAATGGGCAGAGAATTGTTTGATTTTGCTTTTAAAACCTATTGCCAGCGTTGGGCTTTTAAACATCCGTCACCGGCCGATTTTTTCAGAACCATGGAAGATGCCTCAGGCGTAGATTTAGATTGGTTTTGGCGTGGTTGGTTTTACGATATAGAACCTGTAGATATAGCTATGGATACCGTTATTGCTTTTACCGTTAAACATACCGATAAAGTACCCGAAAGCATGGATACCCTATACAGAAGAGCCAGGAATACAGACGAGTTTGAAAGCATTTCGAAACTAAGAAACAAAAAAAGCGGTATGCCATTTTTAGTTGACCAGGATACTGCCTTGCGCGATTTTTATTATTACTACAAACCCGAAAAAGAAACCGATAGCAAAACTGTTTTAAACAGGTATGAAAACATGCAGGTGTTAAACGATGAGGAGTTTAAAGCACTCGAAAATAAACACTATTACGAAGTACATTTTACCAATAAAGGCGGTTTGGTAATGCCTATTATTATACAATGGAATTATACGGATGGCACTTCAGAAGTGGAATATATCAATGCATACATCTGGCGTAAAAACGAGTATAAAGTAGTAAAAACATTTGCCAAAAATAAACAGGTAAGCAATATAGTTATCGATCCGTTTAAAGAAACAGCCGATATAGATGAAAGCAATAACAGCTGGCCACAAACCATTACCGAATCGAGGTTTGATTTGTTTAAAACCAAAGTATTGGGCAGAGGTGAAAATACCGACAGCAACCCGATGAAAAAAGCTAAGCAAGGGAAGTAAGATTATGGCAGCTGATAATGGTTTGGAATTGCTTGGACGTATTTTAACAATTCTATTGAATACAACCGAGGTTGATTCAAATGGTAATGTATTTGAATCAAGGAGGCGAATTGATATTATTGAGAACATAAAAATTGAGATTTACTCTCAAGAACATCCACCACCACATTTTCATGTAAAGTCATCAAACATTAATGCAACTTTCACAATTGACAAATGTGAATTGTTAATGGGGGATATAGATTCAAAAACTCAAAAGAAGATTGAATATTTTCATTCCTTAAATAAACATAAACTTATTGAGGCTTGGAATGAATCAAGACCATCGAATTGCCCTGTTGGACCAATAACAAATTAAATGAATAAACTTTTATTTTCTTCAGTCATAACATTAGTAATTGCTACTTCTTGTAATAACAGAACAAACACTCAGTTTGTTGGAAACAAGCAAGTTCCAATAATCAATAATAAAGACAGTAGAATTGCTCTTGTTGGTACAGAAAACATAATTAAAGGAAAAGAATTTTGTGCTTTTATAACGCAAACGAATAAGGATTTTAAAATAATAGCAGCCTATATTGGTACTGCTTCTGAACAGCCATGTGATTTTTCAAAGTCTCTTGTAGATACTACATTGAAAACAATTGATAATTGTTCTATTAAATTGTTGGTTGAAAATGATACAGGATATTTTTGTACTACACCTGCAATTACAGGAAAGTATATCCATAGACTTGCCGTTTTATCTATTGATAATCTTTCAAATTATTATCTTGATACACTTGAATTGAAATACACTTCAATGGAGTAATGGAAAGCAACGAAAAATTATGACTAGAATACTAATTTTTATTTTGACTTTATTATTGATATCCTGCAATTCAAAAAACAATAAAGTATATCCAAATGGTGACAAATATTTTGGAGAATGGAAGAATGATAAGCCCAATGGGAAAGGAACAATGTGGTTTAAGAATGGTGATACTTATACAGGCGAATGGAAAGATGGAGAATATAATGGAAAGGGAATATTTACTTTTGTAAATGGTGAAAAATATGATGGTGAATTTTTAAAATCAATTCGATGCGGAAAAGGAATCTATTCTTACTCGTCAGGTGAGAGATACGAAGGAGAATTCAAAAACTGTGAATTGAATGGAATCGTAACAAAATATTTTTCAAATGGTGATAAATTTACAGGAAGGTTCATTAATGGAAATCAAATTGGTAGTGGAGTATTTGTATGGAAATCAGGAGAAAAATATATTGGCGGGTGTAGAGATTATATCTCTCATGGATATGGGGTTTATACTTGGCCAAATGGGAATGTATATATTGGAAGTTGGAAAGAAGGTAAACAAAATGGTTATGGAATATTTAAATTTCCAAATGGTATGAACATTGTTGGTGAATGGAAGAATGATTTGGTAGATGGTAAAGCATCAATAACATGGGAGAATGGTGACAGATACGTAGGGGAGTGGAAAAATAATAAACGAACAGGCTTTGGTACTTTTACTTATGTTAATGGAGAAATAATAAAAGGAAGATGGAAAGACAATGAGTATATTGGAAAATAAATAATAGAAAAAAGATAATTGTATTATGAATCTTCGGCCACACATAAAAACCATCTACTTAACTACATTGCTTTTGCTAACGGTTTTTATTTGGTGGCAATTGTATTCAGCCCAATTTTTAGTTTATGATGATAATTATGGTGTATTGATTTATGCCTTTTTAGTTTCTGTTTTGGCTACCATTATTTTAATTGTATTATGGTTTAAAGCAAGGGCCTTTATCAAACAAAATGCTTTGCCTATCATACTGTTTTTATTGGCAAGTTCACCTGTAACAGTGTTGTTGGTTTTATACTTTTACAACGATTTAATTGGCCCATTGAAATACTAATGAAACAACTACTAAAAATATTGCTACTTATTATTTGCTTATTGGCATTGACAGCTTTTGCCTATTGGGCAGATGAACACGATTATTTTAAAAGCAACTATAACGACCTGACTGAGCAAGAAAAAGAAATCTTTAAATGGCGTTCAGACCCGGAAAATTTTGACCTTGCTGAAGTTTACAGGCAACATTTTGCCGACAGTGAATTTATATTCCCACGACAACAAGTTTCTAAAGTGAAGCTTTTTAAAAACATTCCGGTTGTTGGTATTTTTACAGGCAAAACATTAAAGCAAAATCAGGTAAGTAGCTTTATACAGTTTTGTAATGATACCGCTAATTTTGATTGGGGTGAAACTACCTGGGGGCTACATGAAGCGGAATATTTTATTCGGCTTTACAATGTCAATGACGAAGTAGTAGGTAAAATTTACTTTTGTCTTGCAGACTGCGGACACGTTTATGCAAGGCCATTTTCACCGTCCATGAAATTTGGAATGCTCTCCACAACTGGATTGGATAAAATAAATAAACTAATTAACAATAAAGAACATTGGGAGTAATTGATAGCATGAATACAGTGATAGAAACTGAAAGACTTATTTTAAGAGCATTGCAGCCAACAGATGTGACAGGTTTTTTCGAAATGGATTCCAATCGGGAAGTACATAAGTATTTAGGAAATAGTCCCATTAAAACAATGGAGCAAGCCCTTGAAAACATAAACAATATCATTCAACAATATAAAGACAATGGAATTGGAAGATGGGCTGTCATTGAAAAATCGTCAGGCCATTTTATAGGTTGGAGTGGTTTAAAACTAATTACTACTGAGGTAAACAATCACGTGAATTTTTATGATGTAGGCTATCGTTTACACCCAAATTTTTGGGGAAAAGGGTATGCTACCGAGTCGGCAAAAGCAGCCATTGCATATGGGTTTACGCAAATGAATCTGACCGAAATTATTGGCATTGCCGATACAAATAATGTCCAATCGAGAAAAGCACTTGAAAAATGCGGATTACGTTTTATTGAAAATTTCGAATTTCCATTATGGAATACATCCTGCGATTGGTTGCGTATTTCTAAAGAAGAATGGTTAGCACTAAATAAGTAAATGATAAAGTTAATTATTTACCTGTCATTTTGTATAGCCAGTGGTGTAGTTAATACCCATGCGCAAAATATAGCCGGTATTCAACACATGCTTGATAGTGCTTATGCTAAAACACCATTTTATGGAAACATACTCATAACTAAAAACAACAAAATACTTTTTGAAAAAAGTTATGGGTATGCCGATGCATTAAATGCAAAACCTTTAACCAATGAAAACGCTTTTCAAATAGCATCTGTTTCCAAACAATTTACAGCCTACGGTATCATGATTTTGAAAAACAAAGGATTGTTGGATTATGATAGTTTCGTTTGTAAGTATATTTCAAATTTCCCATATAAAAATATTACCATTAGGCATTTACTGACCCATACAGCAGGGCTTCCCAATTTTTGGGATGATATAAGACCACATTTAGATACCACAAAAGCAAATGGCAATCAAGAAGTATTAGCGTATATAATACAGCATAACATGCCTCTGTTAGCAGAGCCGGGTACCAAATTCCAGTATGCCGACATTGGGTACGATTTTTTAGCCAACATCATTGAAAACATTTCAGGTTTAAGTTACGAGGCGTTTATGCATAAGAACATTTTTAAACCATTAAAAATGAAAAACACTTATGCATATATGGGTACCGATATACGTAACATAAAGAATAATAAATTAGCCATTGGCCATACTTTTGACAATGGAAAGTTTGCATATGCACATCTGCAAGCCAAGTATAATTTTGTATATTATTTAGGCAATTTTTATGGTGATGGTTCTATGGTAAGCACCGCACGTGATTTAGCCATTTGGCATAAAGCACTTTCTGATTGCAAGCTTTTACCTTGTAACATACAAGAGGAAGCTATAACTGAACCTGTATTTAACAACGAGGTATTTTATGCCAGAACAAACCCTAATGTTGGCTACGGTTTTGGTTGGTTTATTAAACGGACTCCAACGGGCAAGTGGGTTTACCACAGTGGTGGACATCCGGGAAACTCACATATAGTTTATCGCTTATTGGATAAAGACATTACGTTTATTTTCTTATCCAATGCTGAAACACCAAACATAAAAACATTGCGAAACAATATCCTTCCATTACTTCAATAATTAATAAGTTACAGAACCAATTAAAAACTCAAATCAATGAACAATAAGTATTCCATCAGACTCATTACAGCAAACGATACCAGCGAAGTGTTAGCTATTTACAAACATTACGTATTGAACACCATTATTTCGTTTGAGTATGAAGCTCCCTCATTGGAAGAATATGTACAACGCATCAAAACAAATACCGATGATTACCCTTGGTTGGTTTGTACGTACGAAGATAAAATAATTGGTTATGCCTATGCCAGCAAACACCGCTATAGAACAGCTTACCAATGGTCGCCTGAATCAACCATTTATTTAACCAATGAAGCACATGGTACAGGCATTGCCAGGGTTTTGTATGAAACACTTTTTGCTTTATTAAAACTGCAGGGGCATTTTAATGTATATGCAGGTGTTGCCTTACCCAATGAAAAAAGCATGCGCTTTCATAAAGCACTTGGCTTTGAAGATATTGGTATATTTAAAAAGGTAGGCTATAAACATGGCAACTGGCACGATACGCATTGGTTTCAACTATTTTTAACCGAGCATGTTTTAAACCCGGCTACACCTAAAAAACTGGACGAAGTAATAAACCATATTGATTTTCAAAACATATTGGCAATGGCAAACAAAAGATTGGAAAATAAGCAGACAAAAACAGCTTAGCCATTGTCTAAGGAAACATGAAAGAAATAGTTCATTTAAACTGTGTAAAAATTGTTTCACCCATTAACGACAATGTATGCGGGCATTGTTTGTTAATTAAAGAAAATGATCAACTGCTTTTAATAGATACGGGCATTGGCCTTTTAGATGTACGCAATCCAACAGAAAGAATAGGACAGCCACTGATTGATATAGTGGGTTATCAATTTGATGAAAAGCAAACAGCTATCAAACAAATTGAAAGTTTAGGATTTAACCCTAACAAAGTAAACCATTGTATTATTTCTAATTTAGACAATGACCATATAGGAGGGTTGGCAGACTTTCCAAATGCAACGGTACATGTAGGAGTGGAGGAGTTTGAAAACTTTAATGCAGGCAATCCACGCTATTTGAAAACACCTTTAGCACACCATCCAACTATGAAGACTTATCCAAAATCGTATATGAGTTGGTTTGGTTTTGAAGCAAGAAAAATTGATGTGAATATAGAAACAGAAATTTTCCTTATTCCGCTTTTTGGCCATACATTGGGGCATTGTGGAGTGGCTATAAAATGGAGTAACAAATGGTTGTTTTACATTGCAGATGCCTATTATATGAACGTAGAATTAACAGACAGTAATCATCCGGTAAACGAGTTGGCAAAAATACGCGCAGATAACAATAATTTAAGATTAGCCACGCTTGATAAAATTAGAAAGCTGGTAAATGAACACCCTGAAATAGAAGTTTGGGGTTATCATGATATAGAAGAATTTAACCGGTACAAAAGTTAGTTTAAAATATTTTTATTAGCAGCTTTTTTCCTTACTTATAATTATAAATTAGCTACCAGTTGGCTGTAATCGTATTGCAAATCTTCGTGTAGGCTGCCTATTATTTTATGTATCTTTTTCAATTGTGCATCGTATAAATTACTTAATGCAGTGCTGCTTCTGTAATTAATCTTTAAGCTTTTTACTTCCGTACAAAAATGAATAAGTAACTCCAAACTTGTTTGTGGGTTGACAGAGTACTTACCGTACTTATTGGCAATCTTCAATATTTTACGAATGCTCTTTTTAGCAAAGTAAATATTGCGGGTATTTATTTCAGTAAACAATTCACTCATCAGTGCTTTCGTTTTTTCTATATACTTATTTTCATCGTGTAGCTCAAACAGCAGGTAGTTTAATAATTCCTTATTGTCTTTTTTGAATTTGGCTAAACGCAGGCAAGCCTCTAAAAGCTGGGCGTGGTCAAGCGTTTGTAGTTCTCTTTTTATTTCGGCTAATGAAGCGGATGGCAACATTTCGGCAATATATTTATTAAACGGTTATGTTATAAACGAAAGAATGAATTATGTAATAAAAAAAAGCCCGGTAAAACTTACCGGGCTATTTCTATTTACAAACAATAAGTTTTAGTAAGCTTTGGCAAATAAAACACGTTGTGTAGAAGGTTTGCCTGTTAGCACACATACACCGTTTTCCAAAGTATTATCCAATGGAACGCATCTGATAGTGGCTTTACTCATTTCTTTAATTTTTTCTTCCGTTTCGCCTGTGCCATCCCAATGGGCACTTACAAATCCGGTTTTGTTTTCAAGCGCATCTATAAATTCATCCCAGGTATTTACCGTGTGAATATGCTCCGTTCTGTAGTCCAATGCTTTTTTATAAATGCTTTCCTGTATTTCATCCAATAAGCGATGAATAGTTTCAGGCAGGTTTTCGCCACTTATAATTTCTTTTGTTTTTGTATCGCGTCTGGCTAATTCCACATTGCCTGCAGCTACATCGCGAGGGCCAATAGCTATACGCAAAGGCACCCCTTTTAATTCGTAATCGGCAAATTTATAACCTGGCGATATATTATCACGGTCGTCTAATTTCACCAAAATACCTTTGGCCTTTAAAGCTTTAAAATATTCATTGGCTTTGTCTAAAACCAAAGCTTTTTCGTCTTCTTTTTTACCGGTAATAGGTACAATTACAACTTGAATAGGCGCTAATTTCGGAGGTAAAACCAATCCTTCATCATCGCTATGGCTCATAATTAAAGCCCCCATTAAACGGGTAGATACGCCCCAGCTGGTAGCCCAAACATAATCCTTTACGTTTTCTTTGCTTACAAATTTTACATCAAAAGCTTTGGCAAAGTTCTGACCTAAAAAGTGGCTTGTTCCCATTTGCAAGGCTTTACCATCCTGCATTAATCCTTCAATGCAATAAGTTTCATCAGCACCCGCAAAACGTTCGTTTTCAGTTTTTATACCTTTAATAACCGGAACAGCCATAATGTTTTCAGCAAAGTCGGCATATACTTCCAGCATTTGTTTTGTTTCAGCTATAGCCTCATCTTTGGTAGCATGGGCTGTATGCCCTTCTTGCCATAAAAACTCAGCCGTACGTAAAAACAAACGGGTACGCATTTCCCAACGCACTACGTTAGCCCATTGGTTAATCAGTATAGGTAAATCGCGGTAGCTTTGAATCCAGTCGCGGTAAGTATTCCAAATAATGGCTTCACTGGTAGGGCGTACAATTAATTCCTCTTCCAGTTTAGCTTCAGGGTCAACTATTAGTTTGCCTTTGTTATCAGGATCGGTTTTTAAACGGTAATGCGTAACAATAGCACACTCTTTAGCAAAACCTTCTGCATTTTTTTCTTCGGCTTCAAATAAGCTTTTGGGCACAAACAAAGGGAAGTAAGCATTTTGATGACCAGTTTCTTTGAATCGTCTGTCCAATTCAGCCTGCATTTTTTCCCAGATAGCATAACCATAAGGCTTAATAACCATACAGCCTTTAACAGCAGAGTGCTGTGCTAAGTCCGCCTGTTCCACCAAATTGTTATACCACGCTGAATAATTTTCGCTGCGTTTTACTTTTTTAAATTCTGCCATAATTAATAATTGAGGCGCGAATGTAATGATTGAATTATGATTTTTGAATTATGATTTTTGAACCATTTCATTCCCTTTCAATTATATCTGGTCTTCGTTATGTTAAACTAAAGTCATGTCGAGCAGAGTCAGGAGTCAAGACATTTATTTTAAACTATCAAATACTTTATCAATATTTGTGCGCCCTGTTATTTTAAATCATTAATAATTACAAACATGCAAACAGCTATATTAAAGCAACTATACCTTTTTGAAGTAGCCAATTTACAACGCGAAATAGAACTATACACCAGCGATGAAAAATTATGGTTAATTGATGGGCAGATAAAAAACTCAGGAGGTAATCTTTGTTATCATTTAATAGGCAGCATGAACCATTTTATAGGTGCTACTTTGTTACATACTGGTTATGTAAGAAACAGAGATGCTGAGTTTGTAGTAAAAGACATTAGCACAGCCGATTTACTAAAATTAATAGAGGATTTAATAGTACTGTTAAATAAGGCTTTTACAGAGTTAACAGACGATGATTTAAATAAAACATTTCCGTATGATTTTATGGGTACAAATACAACAGGCTTTTATTTAACCCGGTTTTTATGTCATTTAAGTTATCACTTAGGGCAAGTCAATTACCACAGGCGTTTATTGGATATATAAAAGGCAGCTTCCCGGCTGTTTTTAACGGACTTTTCCACTTTCTCATTCCTTCTTATTTTGTCATGTTGAGCGAAGTTGAGACGGACAAATGAGTGTATTTAAGGCATGTACTACTTTGTGTCATGAAATGGTCATGAAAATTACACTTGTTTTTTTGTTCATAGAGAATTTTTTCTACAAAAGCAATAAATATTTTGTGTAGGGATTAATTCTATTTTTTTCTTTTAATCACATTAATCTGTTAATAATTTTTGTTAATTATTTGTTTTTCAGTGATGTATTTTCAATTCTTTCATTTTTGGTCTTTCCTTTTTTTGATCTCTAAATTTTAAAAAAGAGTAAAAACCCCATGCAAGATAGGGTAAAAACCCTACAACAAACCGAGGGAAAACACTTCCAAAAAAGAGTATAAATCTCTGAAAATGGAGTATTTCCACTACATACTACCTACATCTAATGTTTATACTTTTGGCATAGAGCAAACCCCAAAATGGTTTGCTTTAATCTAAACATTTTAAATTATATGAAACAAAAAACTACAATTATGGCCTTTGTATGGCTGTTACTGATGTACTCACATCAGGTGTTGGGAAGTTCCGGTGGGTCCTATCTCACCAAGTTGGAAAAAACCTCCACTGCAATGCTGGCTCCCCCGGCAGCTGGTTTTACTTATGTTGCTAACGGTGGATGCGTCCCCGTCACGGTTCAGTTTTACAGTCAGCTGAACGGACCTGCTTATTCTTGGACATTTGGCGATGGTGGAACAAGTTCGGATTGTAATCCGGTACACACTTACACTGCCCCAGGTACTTACACAGTAACTCTCGTAGCTACGGGAGGCACTTACACTACTACTATTACTGTTGGAGCTAATCCGGTGGTAACTTTTACGGGCGACACAGTTAGCTGTCAGAACGATATTAAAAATTACACCGCTACCAGTACCATTGCTCCTGCATCCTATAGCTGGTCAGCGCAAGGTGGTGTTGTTAACTCTTCTACAAGCACAACTGCAAATGTTACATGGTCATCTTATGGTGTTAACTATTTAACATATACTATTACTACTCCTGCCGGTTGTACTAAAATATTCAGATACAAAGTAAAAGTAATTCCTCCTCCTGCATTTAATTTACCATGCTGCGAAAAAGAAAGACCTGATGGAACCCAGCCTAATAAAGCAGATGCTGCTGGCGTTGTACATCCGGGTGAACAAGAAGGTGTAAAAGGTGGCGAAGCCCCTTGTACTGCCTGTGCCGGAAGTTATAAATGTTATAGCTCTACTGTAGATCCTTTATATGGAGTTGCCTCTGATTATATATGGACATGGACCGTTACCAACGGTGTTATCAATTCTATCAGTGCTGATTCAACTACTGCATGTGTAACATGGGGTGCAAGTGGGGTTGGTACTATTAAATTAGAAGTTACTCATAAAATATATGGCTGTAAATCATCAAAAGAATGTCAAGTTATAATAACCCCGGGTATTACACCTGTATTTACTGTTTCGGGTAATTGTATTAATACTCCTGTTGCTTTTGATGCCAGTGCTACTACTCCTTTAACTGATATTGATTCTTATTTCTGGGAATTTGGTGATGGCTATACTGCTACTACTACAGTTCCGTTTACTACACACCAATTTACTTTAATTGGAAGCTATACTGCTACTTTAACTATTACAACTAAATCAGGTTGTAAGTATAAATCTACTAAATCATTCAATGTAATATCAGGAACAAAACCAACTATTGAATGCCCGGGTACAGTTTGCCAAGGTAGCAGACAATGTTATACTACTGCTGCCATACCGGGTGCGGTTTATAACTGGACTATTTCGGGTGACGTAGTTGCTGACAGAATTATTACCGGTAACAAAGTATGTGTTACTTGGGGCAATGGCCCTGTTGGTACCGTAACAGTTACCGTTTTAGGCGGTGGTTATACCTGTACCAATACTGCAACCGAAGTGGTATCTATTGTTGGTTCAGTAATTCCAATTGATGCACCTGATTTTATTTGTTCTACTTTAGGTTACTTAGAAGTTTCAACAACCAATTATGCCGGAGCTTGCTATAAATGGTATATTAACGGTGCTTTACAAGCTACTACTAGCAATGTACTTACATTTAATCCACTTTCATATGGTAATCCAATAAGAATTGATGTTGATGTTGATTTTCCTATAGGCTGCTGCCATGGAAGAGGAACTAAAATAATCAATAAATTACCTCAGTATAACATGCTGTTTTACCCTACTAATGCTTGTATAGGAGATGTAGTTACCTATAGTTTACTACTTCCTGGCGGACCTCTTCTAAATCCAACTGGTTGGAGTGTTGATGGTGGAATTATTCAATCATCGACTGCTTCTACTGTAACTATAAAATGGACTACAGTTGGAACAGGAACTATTACAGCTGGTAATAACAGCCCGACTCAATATTGTAATGATGCAAGCAATAATACTTGGAATGTAACCGTATGGGCTAAAGCTACAGGCGATGATATTTCAGGCCCTGCAGTAGTTTGTGCCGGAACATCTAATACTTATTACCATGCATGGCAATATCCAACAGGATCAGCAACGGTTACTGTAAGCCCATCAGCAGGTGTGGTTATTTCACCAAGTGCTTACTCTACAGTTATTACTTTCCCATCAGTGGCAGTAGTTACCAACTATGTAATAACTGTAACTTATAACCATGCTGTGGTTGGTCCTTGTGCAAGCAGCAAAACATATACTGTTAAATCAATACCGGCAACTATTCCAACATTTAGTGGTGTAGGTATTGGTGGCGGTACCATTTGCCAAGGCGATATTTATACCTATACAGCCAATTTCCCTGATATGCTTAACTATGACTGGAATGTGATTGGTGGAAGTGTATTAAGTCAAAGCTATGTAGGTACTACATTAACAGTTCAAATACAATGGAACAGTACTGTAACCAGTAGTTTTACTGTTAATAACAAAGCTTGTGGTACCAGTAATACACAACCAATTACCGTTAACGGTAAACCGGTTGTAATTATTACAACAACAGGTCCTACCTGCTCTTCTCCTAATGTTCAATTACGCGTAGCACCGGTTTGGGCCAGTTACCTTTGGACACCTGGAGGAACTACTCCTACTTCTAATACAACTACGGTTTCTGCCGTTGGTACTTATAATGTAACTGTTAGCAACGGAGTTTGTTCAAATACAGGTAGTGTTAATGTACCAATTGTGACACCTGTTCCGCCAACTATTACATCGTTTAATGTAACATTATCTACTGGCACATATTGTCCAAAATATGAATTAATTTGTCCAAATATTACACCGGGTTCTGGAAGCATTGTTTCTTATGCATGGACATTTACAGGCTTTACAGTTTCATCAGCTTCGGGTGCTTGTGCTTCAGTAGCATTAGCTTCATCAGGTACATCAACCGGAACTTGGAGTTTAACAATTACTGATAGTTATGGTTGTACCTCAACATTAGGAGGTTCGTTAACGGATAATTGTTTACCTCCTCCTCCATGCCCACTTCCTTATGCAGCTACCTTTACACCAGGTGGTTATAACCCTTGTACCGGACAGTTTACCAATTCAGCTACAAACTGGAGTTCAATATCTTGGAATTTTGGTGATGGTACTGGTGGTAGTGGTTTAAATCCAATCCATTTATTTACTACTGCTGCTTGTCCTAGAACAGTTACTGCATTTGTAACAGATATCAATGGTTGTACACAAGCATTTCCATTTAACATCAATGTTCCTTATGCATTTGGAACGGGTGTAGTTACGGCAACCAATTCGCCATGCACAGGTGCTTCAATTTTAACGGCTAATGGCATTACTTTATGCCCTGGAAGCCCGTTAACTCCGACTTATACTTGGACTCTCACTCCGGTAGGAGGAGGTGCTCCTTATGTAACTGGTCCTTTAAGTGGTAATACTTTAAATGTGGGTGCAATAGGTACATTAGCTGCCGGTGATTACAATGCTTCTGTAAGCATGACGGTTGCTGGTTGTACTAAAGTGGCTACCGGAACCTTTAATAAAGGCGGTTTAAAAGCATACTTTGTTTCTTGCGGAGGTTGTGCAGGTGCTGCTCTATCTTTCTTAGATCAATCTGTGCCTTATTCAGCTCCGTTAATTAAATGGGAATGGACATTCACTCCTCCAGCAGGTAGCGGACTTTTACCAATTACTTCATTCTTACAAAATCCTACTGTTATATTCCCTCCGGGATCAGGAGCAGGCCCTTGGATTTGGACAGCTACTTTAAAAGTAACTGACAATATACCTTGTACCAATACGTTTACAGCATCATTTACCATTCAGCCTCCGTTTGTTCCTGGAAACATAAGAGTAAATGGTACTCCTACAGCCTCAGGTACAGTGTTTAATATTTGCCCGGGTTCTCCTTATACATTAACAGCCCCTCCTGGCCCTTACACCTATTCATGGTCTAACGGAAGTAGTGCACCTTCTATTAATGTAACTGAACCAGGTGATTACTATGTTACTGTGTTTAATACCATGAACTGCGCTACTAAAGTAGGTCCGATTAAATTCTTGTACAAACCGGCTCCGGAAGCTATTATACTTTCGAGTGCTCCGCTTTGTAACCCTGCTTTAATAAGAGCATTTGCCGGAACAGGATATACTTATAACTGGAATTATCCGATTGGTGCAACTTCTACGCAACCGTACATTTATGCCACAAGCAGTGGGCCGGTAACACTTTCTGTAACCAATGTATTTGGTTGTAGCGATACAAAAACGCAGAACTTTACCATTTTCCCTTCTCCTTATGTGTACATAAGTCCTTCTGCATTATTCTGTCCTGGTTCTACTGTTTCATTGACAGCTAATGTATCCGGAGGAACTCCTGCCTTTAACTATTTATGGAATAATGGAAGTACTGCACCTAGTATCAGTGTTTCTTCACCTGGCTTGTATAAAGTAAGTGTACTTGATGCTAATTTCTGTCCTGCTAAAACACAGTATAACTTACAGCCTGTGTTACCTACCGGAATGGATAAATTACCAAAAGGATGTTACGACATTTGTGGTAACAGCACTACTTTCTGTACTGGAACTATGCCTTATGGCTGGACAGGTCAGTGGTATTTAGGTGCAAGCCCTTATGGTGCGCCAATACCAACCTATGGTAGTTTAGCAACCACGTTTACATTATCAGGAACTTATACATTGCATTACATTCCAATTGATCCGACTCAATTCTGTCCTGCAATTTCAGCTCCTATTATGATTAACTTTATTGCACTTCCTATATTTACTTTAAGTACTGGTTCAGTACCTCCGGTATTATGTACAGGTTCAACTACTGGTATTTTAATTTCTGTTGATATACAAAGTACTGCTTATAATTACACATGGTATTTAGGTGGTTCAGTTGTAGGTTCAGGATATACTTATACTGCTACGTTACCTGGTACTTATACATTGATAATTAGCAAAGGTAAATGCTGTCAAACATCTGTATCTATAACTATTGAAGAGAAAAACTGCTGCTTTGGAACTACCACCGCTGCATTCACATCAATATTATCAGATACGGTTATAAACACAAGTACTTTCTGGTTTAACAAATATTACATTAACGCAGTAGTTAATGTGGTTGGTTCAACTATACTTGATATTACCAATGTTGATTGTGTATTTGGTCCTAATGGAACAATTGTTTTCCATGACGATGCAATTATCCGTTGTAACAATTCAGTATTACGTCCTTGCTCTAAAGATGATATCTGGAAAGGTTTACGTTTCTTAGATGCATCTTCAGGTTGGATTAATACAACTACTATCAAAAATGCAACTATTGGTGTTGATATTGATGGTAATTCTGTTGGTGTAAGATTAAGTGATAACTCATTCTTGAAATGCCAAATTGCTGTTAAAATGACTAAATCAAACAGACAGCAATCTATAAGTGGTAATACTTTCGAAATTGATGAAAGCCAATTACCATATGCAACTACACCTGATGAGTATTGGGGTATTAAAATGTATGATACAAGAATGAGTGGCTTAATAGCCCAAAATCAGTTCAGACATGTTCAGCCTCAAAACACTAATAACTATTTCATGGGTATTTATGTACAACAAGCAAATGCTACCATATCAGAAAATCAATTTAATGATATGTTCAGATCAATTGATGTTACAAGAAACCAAAATGTAGTAGCTATTGAGAAAAACAACATCAAAATAAATACTTTAAGAGAAAGTTACGATAAGTACCAAATAAGGATAACTAATTGTGATATTCCTGTGCTTGTTTACGAAAACCAATTAGACAATGGTTTGGCTAACTCAACTGCCGGTGGTATTTTTGTTGAAAGCTCATACCGTACGCATATCAAAGACAATAAATTAAATGGATTCTCTTTAGGTATGTTTGGTTCACATACAGATGAATTATACATTGCATCAAATACTATTACAAGTAGTAGTAATGTAGGTATAACCCTTACTGAAACCAGAAGAAGTGTAGTTTCATGTAACAATATCAATGCAATGAATACTAATGGAGTTAGTAGAATTGGTATTCAAGACATAAATGGAGATGGAAGTACTTCTATTTTCTCTAATTGTATATTTAACATGAATACTCCTCTTTATGTACATAGTTCTAATCCGGGTAATAATTTACCTGCCATTTATAATAATTACTTATACAATTATGATAAAACAGGTTTGGAAATTGTTGACTACGTAGGTACTTTAGGAAATCCTGGAGGCCCAACTGATGCAGGTAGAAATACGTTTATGAGTAACAACGGAAATGTTGGAACTTTAGACATTAGCTCTAATATGGGTATAACAGAAGATGGTAACTTTGGTGTATTATTTACCAGTGGTACTTCAACTTCAAGCCCTCCTGATATGTTCTACTCAACTGCTGCTTGCGGACAACAAATATCAAGTACTTATAATAAAAATGAATTAGATAAGTATAACGTATGTGATGTTTATTACTTAGACAAATGGGTATTTAAAACCAGCACTGGAATTTATACCTTACGTGAAAGCACAGCAGACATGAGTGCTAATATGATTAATGAATCTTTGGATAAAAAACAAAGTACAGTAATTGGTCAGGCAAGTGCTCAAATGTTTAAAGGTGAAAATGCAACAACTACAGGAGCTCAGGCCATATTAGATTCTAAAATGGATAAAAACTTAGCTGCACGTATTATTGTAAGCAATTGCATAGCAGTTGGTAAACCAGAAATGGCTTCAAGCTACTTAGCTTCTGCTTCATTATCATCAATAAACAAAGACTTACGTACTATACTAGAAATAGTAATTACTTTAGCTAAAAACCCTGTATTAACTACTCAACAACGCAGTACTTTAACAAGTATTGATAACATGAATACTGTATACAGCCCTATAGCCAGAGATTTAATTCAATCTAACGTTGGTGAGCATGACTATAAATTCCGTAAAGCCATTGTGCCTATATCGGAAGCTAGTAAAGCTCCAGTTATTTCTAAATTAAGCAATACTATTTCTGTGTATCCTACTCCTGCATCTCAACAAATCACTGTTCAACACAATGTGAAAGATGCAAACGTAAAAGGATTGAAAATAGTTTCATCAACCGGTGTAGAGGTTACATCGTTCAGATATACTGTTCAATCTGGTGTTATTAACGTTGATATTTCTTCATTGGCAAGCGGAGTTTACTCAGTTATTTTAGTAACTGATGATGATTCTAAAGCTTTAATGACAGGAAGATTTATTAAAATTCAATAATTAAATTGTTTAAGAAGAACCGCTCCAATTTGGGGTGGTTCTTTTTAAATGTCTCTTCTAATGAGGAAAAAGTCGGAGCACTTGTGCTTCGACTTTTTTATTTATATTAGCCTTGCTTAATGTAAAAACGTTATATGCTTACTTATCAAAAAAAGTATGTGTTGTTTACTTTGGTTTTATTTATGGTGGAAGTATACATAGCCCTTTATGTTCACGATACTATTATAAGACCTTATGTAGGTGATTTGTTGGTTGTAATTTTGATTTACTGCTTTTGTAAAATATTTTTACGCATAGCCATAAAATGGTTAGCCATTGCAGTGCTGTTATTTGCTTATTTAATAGAGTATTTGCAGTATGTAAACTTTATTAAATGGCTGGGGTTGGAAAACAATACTTTAGCAAACGTGGTATTGGGTAACTCTTTTGAGTGGATAGACATGCTGGCTTATACTTTGGGTGCCGTCTTAGTAATAGTTATAGAAACTAATTACACTGCAAAAAAATAAATAACCGATTATCGGTATAAATTATTCTTCTCAATAAACTCCCTTACCAGCTTAGGTACTAGGTAACGGATAGATTTACCTGCCTGTAAAGTTTCCCTGATATAAGTAGAAGATATATTGAGTAAAGGCACTTCGTAAAGTGATATTTTTTTATGGTTAGCCAGCAAAGGGTTTTCATGGAAGCCTGCCCTGCGATAAACAAACAATTGGTAGTTGCTGAGTATGGTCTGGTAATCTTTCCAGTAATGAAAGCTTTGTAAATTATCGCCACCAATAATAGGAGTAAAGGTATGCTCCGGATATTTCTGCGTGAGTGTAGCAAGCGTTAATGAAGTGTAGTTAGGCTTGGGTAAACTAAATTCAATATTGCAGGTTTCAAAACGGTCATCATCGGCTATGGCCAGTTCTATCATTTGCAAACGCAAATTCTCATCCAGTAATTCATCGTTTACCTTAAACGGATTTTGTGGGCTTACTACAAACCAAATTTTATCCAGCTCTGTGTATTCAACCATATAGTTGGCTATTAGTAAATGGCCTGTGTGTATAGGGTTAAACGATCCAAATAATAAACCTATATTCATATTATCGGGTTATAAAATCATTCACCAATTGCTCGGCTTTGCTTAAAGCAGTGCTTAAGTTTTCGTTGACCAAAACGGTTTCAAATTTGTTTTCATAGGCCAACTCTAATACCGCTTTGCCTATACGCATTTGTAACGTTTCTTCTGTTTCGGTAGAGCGTTCTTTTAAGCGTTCGGCTAATACTTCAATACTTGGTGGTTTTACAAAAATGGCTAAAGCTTTTTCGTTAAAATATTTTTTTAAGTTCAATCCTCCTTCTACATCTACATCAAAAATAACCACTTTTCCTTCTGCCCAAATCCGGTCAATTTCCGATTTTAAAGTACCGTAAAAATTACCTCCATATACTTCTTCGTATTCTAAAAACTCACCATGAACCAATTTGTTTTTAAAATCTTCGTGGCTTAAAAAGTAATAATCTTTTCCATGTACTTCATTGGCTCGTTGCGAGCGGGTGCAAGCCGAAACAGAAAAGGCCAGTTGTTTATTTACCTGTAACAAATGTTTAACAATGGTGGTTTTACCACTGCCACTGGGTGCACAAAATATAATTACTTTATTCATGAATACTTCTTCGTTTCGGGCTTAGCAAATATTGTTAATTTGTTCCTTTATTTTTTCCAATTCGTCTTTCATTTCCACTACCAAACGTTGCATATTGCTATCGTTGCTTTTGCTGCCGATGGTGTTTATTTCGCGGCCAATTTCCTGGGCTATAAAACCTAGTTTCTTACCATTGGTTTCTTGTTGTAAGGTTTGTAAAAAATATTGGCAGTGCTCGCTCAGTCTCGATTTTTCTTCGTTTATATCAAGCTTTTCTATGTAGTAAATTAACTCTTGTTCAAAACGGTTTTTATCAATTAAATCGGTTTGTAAGCTGTTTAACTCCTTGGCTATTTTGTTGCGTATAAACTCAACACGGGCTGTTTCAAAAGGCTCCAGTGCTTTTAGCTTGGAGTGAATACTGTTACATAAATTGCTTAGTTCTGTACTTAAGTTTTCACCTTCGCGTAACCTGAATTTGTTAAACTCGGTTAAAGCATTGTTTACCGTATTTACTACAACTTTCCAGTCTTCTTCGTTGGTACCTTCATCTTCCTTGCTTTGAATAATACCCGGGAAATCGAAAATAGATTTAAACAATTGTGTATTGGCAATACCTATCTGGTCAGCTACTTTATTAATTTCGGCTAAGTAAAACTGAGCTACATCCTGATTAATGGGTAACAGCTGGCTGCTGGTGTTTTTGGGTGTAATATTAATGCTAATGTTTACACTGCCTCTTTCCAGCTTTTTCGATAAATCATTGCGCAGCTCTAATTCTTTGTTTTGTAAATTACGTGGCATACGTATGTTAATATCTAAAAATTTGCCGTTTAAGGCTTTGATATCAACTTTACATAGAAAGTTTTCTGTATCGGTTTCGGCTTGCCCAAAACCCGTCATTGATTTAATCATATTTATAAAAAAAGGAACGCGAAAGTAAATTAATTTATTGGAAGGGCAATTGATAAAATGGTTTTGGTTATTCAACTCTTTCAGCGTTGTTTGTTACCGTACCAGATTGCACTCGCTGTTCTTATTCAACTCCTTCGGAGTTGTTTGGCATGTTATTGGTTTAGTCACCGGGTTTCACCCGGTATTCTTCAAGTTCAACTCCTTCGGAGTTATAAGGCAAGCACATTTCTCCAGACAACTCCGAAGGAGTTGAATATGAATAACCCTGCATGAAATGCAGGGTTATAAAGTAAGAAGAGCATAAATCTACGCAAAACCCAACTCCGGAGGAGTTGAACATGAATAACTCTACAGCAAAGTACGGTATAGCATGAAAGCAAGTATATGAACCAACTCCGCAGGAGTTGAATATTTACAATTTACAAAAGATACTTCTCGTCAAATTCAATTCCATGCTCATTTAGCAATTCAATATATTCCTCTTTAAAGGTTTTTTTATGGTGATGTGCTTCTTGGTTTTGGATATATTTTATCAAGTTGTCTTTGGCTTCGATAGTGTAAGTAAAAGCACCATAACCTTCCTGCCAGCCTGCAAAATCAGAAAAAATATTATTGGTTTTGATTAATTCAGAACTTGATAGCTTAATGTCTTTAACTAATGCAGCAAGGGAAACACTCGGATGTAAATGGGTCAAAATATGGATATGGTCAGTTACTCCTCCAATTTGATACAAGTGGCAATTTTTATTTTTTAAAACGCCTGAAATGTATTGATACAGCTCTTGTTGATTTTCCCTATTGAGTGTGTGTGCTCTGTATTTTGTGCTAAAGACAATTTGATAAAGTATTTGGGTATAAGTGCTCATATATACAATAATAGGATAATGGTTTCTGTTATTCAACTCCTTCGGAGTTGTTTGTGGGGATGGTTGCTGGGCGTGTCATTCATCGGGTTTCACCCGATGTTATTCAAATTAAACTCCTTCGGAGTTTCTCTTGGTATTATTATAAATGTAACTACGAAGAAGGAGTTATAAGGCAAGTACATTTTTAATACATCTCTAAACAACAACTCCAATGGAACTAAAATTCCCTGCTTTTCTGAGCTAAAGCCAACTCCGAAGGAGTTAAATATGAATAACCCTGCATACAATACAGAGGAATAAAGAAGAAGCGCATAGCTTTCCGAGCTAAAGTCAACTCCGAAGGAGTTGAATATGAATAACCCTGCATACAATGCAGAGGAATAAAGAAGAAGAGCAAAACTCAGAGCTAAAGCCAACTCCGAAGGAGTTGAATATTAATAACCCTGCATGAAATGCAGGGTTATTAATATAACTCTGTGCAGAATCCAACTCCGAAGGAGTTGAATATAAATAATCCTATGTGATATACATGAAAAAAACCAGCGTTTGCGCTGATAATAATTCGCTTATATTTGCCCGACATGAAATCAATTGTATTAGTGGCTTTAGGCGGTGCATTGGGTGCGGTTTTGCGGTATTTGTTTTCGGTTTTGCTGAAAGATTATACCCAAATTCATTTCCCCATTAATACCTTTTTGGTAAATGCCATTGGTTGCTTTTGCATTGGCCTGTGTTACGCTTTATTTATGAATAACGGGAATTTTAACGATATAAAGTTATTGCTTATTGTAGGCGTTTTAGGTGGGTTTACCACTTATTCGGCTTTTGCTTTTGAAGTAGTATTGATGTTTAAGCAACAACTCATTAAGCAGGCATTTACATATATTTTATTAAGCAACGTGGTGTGTATTGGTTTTGCTTATTTAGGTTTTTCAATTAAAAGTTAATGGACGGAATTGTTGTAAAATCTACGGGTAGCTGGTACGAGGTAATGAAACCTGACAGGGAGATTGTGAATTGCCGTTTAAAAGGCAAATTCAGGTTAGAAGGGGTTAAACATACCAACCCTATTACCGTAGGCGATAAAGTAAAATTTGAATTAGAACCCAATAGCGAAAATGGCGTTATCCATGCCATTGAACCCCGCAAAAACTATATTATACGTAAGGCCAGTAACCTTTCAAAACAAACACATATTATAGCCAGTAATATCGATCAGGCATTGTTAATGGTAACCATTGCTTTTCCCACTACTTCGTTGGGTTTTATCGACAGGTTTTTGGTTACTGCCGAAGCCTATCATATTCCAACTACCATTGTATTTAATAAGGTTGATTTATGTACCGATGGACTGGAAGGTGTATTGCAGGATACGATTGATTTATACCATGAAAAGGTAGGTTATCCGTATATTAAAACTTCGGTAAATGATAATATAGGGTTGGAGGAAATAAAGGCATTTTTAAAAGATAAAACCACGCTGGTTGCAGGGCATTCGGGCGTAGGGAAATCATCGTTGTTAAATGCCATTGAACCTGATTTAAATTTAAAAACGGGTATTATATCCAAATCAAGCTTTACAGGACAGCATACGACTACATTTGCACAAATGCACCCGCTGAGTTTTGGAGGTTTTATAATAGATACTCCGGGCATCAGAGAGTTTGGGGTGGTTGACTTAAACAATGCGGAGCTATCGCATTATTTTAAAGAGATGAAACCTTTTATAGGGCAGTGTAAGTTTAACAATTGCCAACATATAAATGAGCCTCAATGTGCGGTATTAAAAGCCATAGAAGAAGGCATTATTCCTGCCGAGCGTTACCAGAGTTATTTGAGTATTATGGCGAATGAAGATGTGTTTAATTAAAACAAATTATCCATGCGTATAATCATTCAACGAGTAACTTCAGCCAGTGTAAGTATAGATAACAAAGTATTTTCGAGTATAGGAAATGGCTTATTGGTTTTATTGGGTATAGAAGACAGCGATACCGAGGAAGACCTCAACTGGCTGGCACAAAAAATAATAAACCTCCGTATTTTTAACGATGAAAATGGAGTCATGAATGTATCGTTACTCGATGCCAAAAAAGAGATACTATTGGTAAGCCAGTTTACACTTTTTGCTTCTACTAAAAAAGGAAACCGCCCTTCTTACATCAAAGCGAGCAAACCTGATTTTGCCATTCCGCTATACGAAAAAATGATTGCTACTTTAAACCAGTTAACCAACCAACAAATAGCAACAGGTGTGTTTGGTGCCGATATGCAAATCAGTTTAACCAACGATGGACCTGTAACTATTATGATTGATAGTAAGCTGAAGGAATAGTTTCTAGTTGATAGACAATAGACGATAGTTATGCTGATCGTTCATTTGTGGCAAGCACAATGTCCGTGTTTGTCTTTCCTGACCAACTAAACCCTTGTTGTCCGTGGTTGTGTCTCCCGACCAACCACTACCACTAAAAACTCCTGTTAATACCTATCACCCATCTGAACTGTAAATTTTCCTGGTCAACATAAGGCGTATTGCTTAAGTACACCGGCATATCAAAACGAATGGTCAATGGTTTTAATTCATCAAAATAAGCCCAGCGTTTAACGGTTAATGCCAGGCCCGGTCCTGCGCTTGCCATTAAGTTGGTGCTAATGGTATTTTGCTGTAAAATACCTGCATCGCCAAACAAATACATATCTAAATGGAAGTTGTTTAACAAGCGTGGCTTAAGGCGTATATAGTTGTCAAAATCAAGTTCCATATTGATAGCTGCACCTTTGTTACCGCTGTATAATAAGTATTGTTGATTGTTGTCGTTAACAGGTGTGTAATACCCGGCATAACCTCTTATGTTTAATCCGCCCCCCGCTTGAAAGTGGTTGTAATTATCGCCATACGAAGCCCACGAAGCAGGTACTATACCAGCCGAACGGGTATATTTATTTTCTACCATTTCTTCGGGGTTGGCTCCTGCTAAATACAATTGCGATTCGGGTGCAATGTTGGTACCTGTAATGTATTCCGCATGTAAGCGGGTGCGTAATTCAAATTTGTGGAGGTTTTTGGTTTGCACTATGTTCAGGTATAAGCTTGCATAATCAAAATCAGAGTAAATGGTGCTGCTGCGTAAACCCAAGGTTATTTTACCTGTGCCTATGGCATTGCCATAATATTTATCCAGCTCCAGGTTTAAAGTATTATTCCATTGGTCGTACGATGACAGATTTGGATATATATTTTGCCCGTTTACAGCAAAGCCTGTATAGCCGGGTAAGTAGTATAGCTGAACCCTGCGCATGCTTTTTACGTTCAGTTTATATACCCAAGTGCCCTTCGTTTTTTCAATACCTATTTTATTCAATACCAAACCATCCAATACACGCGATTGAATTTGTAAATCCGTTAACCTGGCTATGCGGTGCTGGTAGCTCAGGTTGTAGTGAACAGGATATATTTCGCTGCTAGTTTTGTAATCGCTTAAGTTATAATTAGTGCCTAATGCGGTATTATACCAAGCCGTAAATTTAAATACATGTTTTTGTTGCATGTAATGTCCGTTAAAGTGAATACCCGCTTTTACACCATCGTAGTTATTGTACCAAACATCAGGTCGCCATCTCAGTATATAATGTTTCCTGTCGGGTGGATTGCGGAACATATAATCAAAGGTAAACAGAATAGGTTTTTTATAGCTGTTGTTTAACTGATTGATGTCGGCTAAACGATAGGTTGGATCAATGATTACATTTTGCAGCTTAGCCCCGGCAGGTAACTGTACGGTTGCGGTATAGGTTGGGTTTAATAAACCCCATCCTTTCCACGCAGGCAGTGTGGTAGCATTACCGGGTTTGTTGTAATAAGTATTGGGTATGGTGTAAGTATAATTGGTATCTTTAGTATATACCGTAAAATCAACAGGCATTTGCATAGTGCCTTTACGTTTAAATATAATCTGGTATTGGTTGTCTTTATTTGCTTTTACTTTTTCAATACTGTAATCTATATGTTTACTGGTTTCCAGCCATTGGTCAAAAAACCAATTCAAATCGGTTTTGGTATATTGTATAATACTTGTTCTGAAATCTTCGAAATAGGGGTGAGCCATTTTCCATTGGTTAAAGTAGTTTTGCAAAGCTTCTAAGAATAGTTTCTCACCTAATACGTATTGCAAACTATATAACATAGTAGCCGTTTTGTAATACACATTGCCATAACCACCACCATGATTCAAAGCGCCATTAAAGTCATCGCTATGCGTGTTTAAAGGTGGGTCATCATCGTTCATGGCATCGCGTATATAACCTAAGTATACATTTTGGTCCAGCAGGGGCATAGGGCGATAGTATTTTTTTATCCATTGGTTTTTGGTATTCACCACAGGTTGTTCCTGCGTTAATCGGCTCATGCTCCAATGGGTTAAAAACTGCGTAAAGCCTTCATCCAAACTGGCACGATACGTTTCATTATTTCCCACCATACCAAAAAACCAATTGTGCCCAATTTCATGCGCAAACAATCCGTAGTAGCTGGGGCTGCGTCCACCATCTAAAGTAATCATGGGGTATTCCATACCGTCTGCCGCATCGGCTACTATCATTTTAGGGTAAGCAAATACACCAATATCATTACTGTATAGCTCTACTATTTTGGCGCAAAACCAAGCCGCATCCTGCCAACCACTGGCATGAGGTTCTTGCACCAAAGCAATACAACGCACCATGCGGTTGTTGTCTTTTTTTAAGGTAAGCTGTACTTCGCCTAAACGATAAGTAGGGTCGGCTGTCCAAGCAAAATCGTGTGTATTAATGGAATGGAACTTCCATGTTTTAGTGGTTCCATCGCGTTTTATTAAAGTAGTATCTGGAGCCGATTCCCAGGGCTTTTTCTCAAAGTTTTTTATATCTAACTTGGCGCGTAAGTCGGCAGGCAATACTTCGCTTTCATTTTGCAGCTCACCCGTGCCATCCATAATATAGTTGTTCGGAAAGGTAAGCTCTACATCGTATTGCCCGAAATCGCCATAAAACTCTTTGCCTAAATGCTGGTCGGTTTCCCAACCAAATTTCCGGTCGTACACACATATACGCGGATACCAGTGTACACCATTGTAATGTTTGTTTCCCCAACGGTCTTTGTACAGCTTCATACGCCTGCGCTGGTTGCCGCCATCGTCAAAATAAGTTTTAAATTGTATAGCAAAATTGACTGATGTGTTAGGTAATAAAGGCTCGTTTAAATTCACCTTCATAATCGTATTGTCTGTAAATTCAATTTTGGCAGCACTGCCAGCTATGTTTACACGGGCTATTTCGGTGCCTTTGCCTGCGGCTTCGTATTTGCCAAAACGCTGTTTAAAGTTATTGGCCAGGTTTAGGTTTTCCAGGTAAGCACCTTTGGTAAATGCATTCTGGTATAAATGGAAATACACAAAGTGCAAGGTGTCGGGCGAGTTATTGTAATAGGTCAGCTCTTCTTCGCCTTCTACTACATCGGTAGCATCGTTAATATTGGCTTTGATTTTATAATGTACATCCTGTTGCCAGTAGCCCGTATAAGGCATTTTGTTTTTCCAGTAGTATGGATTATCCGTACTGCGGTAAGTCTGACTTTGGGCCTGGCCAAAACAGCCAACTAAAATAAGTAAACATAAACGGGCTAAGCGTGTATTCATGCGTTAAAAAAACAATAAATAACACAAATAAACAAATGGCTTGGTGTGGGCGGTAAGTTATAGTTATTTGGAAGGAGCAGAAGCTCACTCTAGCGTGGCACTGAACCGCCAATTTCTTGTAGGTGCTGTTAGCGGAATACTAAAATTGTTTCTTTTCTTCATTTACAAATGAATAAATTGTTTTCGATAATTCTGTTCCAAATATCTCATGGTGTATTTGTCGTCCTCCTGGAGCAATAGAGAAGTCAACTATTTCTCCATTAATGTAACACTCTATTTTGGAAAAATCTTCATGATGAGGCAGGAATAAAGAAAAGGAGTAGTGTTCAATTGGTAAACGATGGTAAACTTCAAATTCGTCTGAACCTTCTTGGAAAATTGATTTGAAAAGATTAGTCGTTTTTATTTCACATACAACGCGCACAGGACCGCTTGATGGCCTATTAAACTCCACGGCTGAAACAAAATTATTCCCATCATTCTTTATAATTTCATTCTTCGTGCTAATTAAATGACCATTTTCCAAATCATAAGCTACATGCCTAACTAATTGTATTTGACCAATATTCGATTGCCAATGATTAAATTTAAGAGTGTTAAAGTCTTTACTATAAGGGTAGATAGTAACATCGCTAGTAACAACGCTTTTTTCTTTGGTAAAGAGGCGGTGGGAAATATTATTGCAGATGAATTGAAATTTCTTTTCCCTCTTGGAAAAATCAATATTTACTTTTTGGTTCGAACGCACTATTTTTCCTTGATTGTTCACAGAATAAAAATATTCCCCAATCTTTTTCTCTAACTCCTTTACAACCCTATCAATATCCTCACCGTCTGTACTAATAGCTATTTTATTCGCTAAACTGGAACTGTATGAAAAAACATCTTCTCTTCTAATGTTGTACCAAATGGGAAGTATTATAGCTTCGTCCCGATTTTCTGTGTCAAACTGCATTAACCCGTCTAGCTCGTAGTTAGTCCAGCCGTTTTCAAAAAAGGCTTTAGACAAAACGACAATACCAAATCTAGATTTAGAAATACCTTTATCTATTGCTCTCCGAAGCCCATCACCAACGGAAATTGTGAATTCGTCATACCAAACCCGATACCCTAAAGATGAAAGGGTTTCGGCTAGTGGACGCACAAAATCCTTTTTATCTTCTGTTGCATGAGAAATAAAAACGTCATATTCTTTTTGTTTAGTATCCATATGGATGTTGACTTAATGTAGTTTTGGTGTAAAGCCATGTTTTTAGTTTCCGCTAACGGTTCCGAGCTTTGCGTTCGGGCGGGTTTCAGAGCATAAAGCTTCAATTTATTACTAAGGTTTATTAGAAGCTCAAAATTTGTATGTCACCCCGACTGATGCAAAACCCGTGTTAGTGGCTGGTATCTAATTCATTTTAATAATTCATTAATTTTTAAAAGGTATTCGTCTCGTTTTTCTTCCCATCTCGTAATATTTATTGGTGTCAAATTGAAATATGACTCTAACTCGCTTTTAAAACTGTTAAGTTGTTTTTTGTCGTCCATTTTAAAGCCAAGTGAGTTTGGAAAAACACCTTGAATTGAATTGTAGTCAAAGGGCGGAATTAAAATCGGAATCTGTTTACTCGATTTTATCCAAACTGCTCCCATTTCACAAAGACAAACAGGACTTTTGTAGAAGTTATCGCTTAATATAAAAAGAGCAAAAACATTGCCTTCTAATTCTGTTTTTAGGCGAGTAAAAATATTTTCACCAAGTCCAACACCATAAGCTGAGTGAGAGGAATAAAATATTTGACTGTGAGGAACACCAATATCTTCAATCAAGTCAATAAATGGTTTGATTTTAGGGTCGTCTTGAGAAGAATGGCTGATAAATAATTTGCTCATATTTTGTATTTTATTTTGAGGAAGTTCAATAGTTATAAGTTGGTCGTCAAAAGGCAATAAGTCTATATTTCGTAAACTTTGTGTATGTGCTATTGCTGTTTTTAAGTGTCCGAGTTGTTTTGGCAAGCAATATAGAACTCTGTCACGTTTACCTTTAAAAGAGTCTTGGTCTGCATAAACATTGCCTAAATAATTTGAAGCACCAGAAAACATTTGAAATAGCTGTCTATGAACATAAGCCTTATCTAGTATTTTCATAGTAACAGTTGTCCAATTGTCATATTTTGCTATAAATGTATCAAGTTCTTTAGAATTGGAAACCCCTTCAATTTGAAGCAAAAAGTTATCTCCGATTTCTTTTTGCTGTTCTAAAATTTTAATTAGTTTATCTTTCATTGTTACTATTTGACTATTTGATTTAGGGATTTCTATATTTCCACTTTGTCCTGTCTCAAGGTAATCTAAAACATCTGAAAACTGATTCCAAATAAAAGTTTTTCGTTCTGCGTAAGTTGTAAACTTTCCCTTTATAAATTGCCAGAATTGAGAAATAGTTCTATTTGTCTTTACAAAGTCAGGAAGCTGGTTTTTTATTTCATTATTCGTAACTAACGCAGTTCTTAATTGTTTAAATTTCTCCTCTTCCTCTGGACGGTTTCCACTTGTTGCAATATCAACAAGTAAATTTTGAAATGATTCTATTTTCTCTTGTAAATCTGTCATTTTATGTCCGTGTTATGCTTGCCACTAACTTGTGAATAGGCGCCATAATATGAGATTAACCTCTCCATTTTGGGGTGTATTGGTCTAACTCACTTTAATCAAACTTATTTATAAAAACAGTTACAAACAAGGGCTTGCTTGGTTCAGTTTTGGCGGCTTAGGTAGTTTTGTTTAATAAAAATGGGCTTTAAATAATTGAAAATAAAATAAATAAAAGTCAAAGTGGTGTTTTTAGTGGAACAACCGGGCTAGAAAAAAGAGTATTTATACTACTAAAAAAGGGTATTTATACTACAGGTATTAAAAGGGTTTAATGTTGTTTTGGGGTTGAAATGCAATGTTTGAGTGTTGAAGTGTAATGTTATTGTGTTGCAATGCAGTGTTATTGTGTTGACGAGTGATGTTCTTGTGTTGGAGGGTAATGTTATTGTATTGCGATGCAATGTTATTGTGTTGAGATGTAATGTTATTGTCTTGACGAGTAATGTTATTGAGTTGCAATGTAATGTTCTTGTCTTGCGTTGTAATGTTATTGTGTTGGAGTGCAGTGTTCTTGTCTTGAGATGTAATGTTCTTGTGTTGACGAGCGATGTTATTGTGTTGCAATGCAATGTTATTGTGTTGAGATGTAATGTTCTTGTGTTGCGATGCAATGTTATTGTGTTGAAATGTAATGTTATTGTGTTGAAATGTAATGTTCTTGTGTTGAGATGTAATGTTTGCCTGTTGACGAGTGATGTTATAGTGTTGGAGGGTAATGTTATTGTGTTGAAATGTAATGTTATTGTGTTGGCGAGTGATGTTATTGTGTTGAGATGTGATGTTATTGTGTTGAAGTGTAATGTTATTGTGTTGCGATGCAATGTTATTGTCTTGATGAGTGTTATTGTGTTGAAGGCTTATGTTTGGGTTTACTTAATTTTCTTTCTCCAGCCACAACACACTTTTTACTTCGTTGTCGGTTGAATCCTGTTTGGTGGTGGTTTCCAGTTTCAATTGTAAATGCTCCTTGGCTATTACATGGAATGCAATCCATTTATCTAAACAGGGTATAGATGCTTTGGTTTTTTGTAAGCTATCCGTATTCCAAACATTGTTTTGGCATAATAAAAACAAGCTGTCTGCACTGGTTTTCCATGCACCTGTAACGGTATTGTAACACGATGTTAAGCTGAAGGTAGAGTCGTTATGGAGGGTTAGCGTATGGTTAGCCGAGCGGTGCTTGCCTTGTATAAAAAACAAATGGAAGTGTTCCCAATAACTCAATTCTTTATCTTTAAATGTACCCACCAAAGCATTACGCTGAACAGGGATGTTGTCCGCACAGCCTGACAATAATAAGATAAGCATTAAGAGAATAATACCTGTTTTCATTTGTAATGAATGGAGTGCATGAAGCACATGGAGAAAAGCCTTTTTGCTCAGATTCTACTCAGAAAGAAAAACAACGCAGCAATCATAACCGCAATACCAATAATATTAGAAACAATTTGATATTGGATAGATAATGTATTTTGTTTAATTACCTGCGACTTTGCATGATTCCTATCTTTTATTTTGGCTATCACATCGTTAATTAAAGCAAGCAATATAAGGGCAATTAACCCGCTTAGTAAGTAATTACTTACTTTTGGTGTAGGCTTGAATGCGTAAAAAAATACGGCAGATGCTAATGTTAAAACAACCAGCACATTTCTTATTTTAGTATTTTTCATTGGTTACAAATATTATTAAATTCTGAATAAGTATCGGCATTTGGTAGTATGTTTATACCATACATAGCTGCACATGCCGGGTTAGCTTTATCATTTGCATCAACACAACCCATAACAGCAAGCCCGCAAAGACCTGTCATTACACCCATTAAAGGACCCGTTAAACAAGCTGCTGCCAAACACAAACCAAAATTATAAGCGCAGTTGTCCTGTGCTGCTAAATAGCCTCTGCAATCTATATTAGGTCTTTCGGTTGCGCCTAAATAAGGCACTTTTTCTTTTAACAAACCCACAAAAGCATTTCTTGTTGCATCCGATTGTATTAAATCGGTATTTGTTGTTGTAAATGTGTTTATTTCAACCATGGCTTTATATATATCTGCTAAGCCGGTATTATAAGAAATAGCTGTTAGTTTATTTTCGTTGGTATTGTTGGATTGTAATATTGTTTTTAAAGCGCAAAAATTAACAGTATTCAGCGCATTCATGCTATTCAGCAAATTGGCTGTTAATGTGCTGTAAGCTTCTAATGGTGTCGGCTCTTCTTTTATAGAAGTAATTGTTTCAATCAAAGATTTATTGAATCTTAAATCTGATTTTGATTTTGCCGATAGGAATGTCGATACACTCATTGTAATCAACAATGCGATGAGAGTTTTTGTCTTTGTCATTTTGGGTAATTGAATAGGCTATGACAAATATAAAAACACTATTTCCCTGATTACAATAGGAAAAGTACTCTTTTTTAGTAGTATAAATACTCTTTTTTTATGGTGTAAATACTCATTTATATATGTAATAAAAAAATAGGGCAGTAACGAAATAAGAAAAGAGAGAAACTGATTGCAGGCGAGGACGTATGCAATGGCAAATATTCCTATTCAAACTCCGTCAGCTATCTTTCAACACCTCTCCACAAAATTTCATAACCACTCTCCAAATACAAAAAGGATGCGAGCGTAAGCCCGACAAAAAAGCGGGCCATGCATCAGGCCTGTGGGGAGAAGCATTTTTTTGTCTAGCGTTTTTGGATACTTTTTTGGCAATGCAAAAAGTATCAAGATAAAAAGAGAGAAACTGATTACAGGTGAGGACGCCTGCAATGGCAAATATTCCTATTCAAACTCCGTCAGCTATCTTTCAACACCTCTCCACAACATCTCAAGTCCTCTCAACTAAGTTTCAACACCTCTCAGCTCCATCGCAACACCTCTCAACCATCTTTCAAGTCCTCTCAGGCATCTTTCAACACCTCTCCACAACATCTCAAGTCCTCTCAACTAAGTTTCAACACC